>NZ_JBLUOI010000057.1:0-31582 GCF_048059995.1 Metabacillus sp. YM-086
TGAAATTATTCAAACGTCAATCTAAAAAAGAAGTTATTCGTGTAATGAAAGAGGAAGTACAAGAACTAAAAGATACAAAAGAAATATTTGTAGATATGAGAACTAATATTGAAAATATGCAAAAAAGTGTAGATGAAATGATAATGCGAACAAAGTTTATGGGTCTGTTACTTGATGAAGCAAAAGGAATATTAAAAGATATGCGAGAAAAACGTGAGCAACGTGAAAAAGAAGGTAAATCTCAATGAATATCTATGAAGCGTTGAAACAACTCAAAGGATGGAAGAAGGCAGAGTATTTCAAATGGAAACATGATATTCGTTATGATCAAACTCTTCCTCAAAAGACAGAAGAAGAATTTTTAAAAATGATTGGCAATAAGACTATGAACGAGTTTATTAAATGGGAACGTACTGCCGAGTATAAGCAACTACTAGCGATTTACTTAGATAGTTGTATTGCTAATGATTTAGATGAAATCTATAAGAAAGTATCTGAATTAGCCAAAACAGGAGAAACACAAAGTGTAAAATTATTCCTCCAATTACAAAGGGATATATCAAATTATGCAAAGGCAGCCGAAAAAACATTTAGTGTAGATGAAGAAATAATTGAAGAAGATGATGATTTAGAAATTTGAGAGGTTCATTGTGAACTTCTCTTTTTTATGTTGGGGGTGAGAAAATGACAACGAAGATGACTAAACAACAAAAACTGAAAATGATAATGGATGACTTTACACTGTTTGCCAAAAATTTTGTTTATATCATTGATAACAATAATGAGAAGGTTAAATTAGAACTAAATACCGCACAGTTAGAGTTAAATAACCTTATGAATAAGAATCGTTTTGTAATCGTTTCTAAGGCTCGACAAGGTGGTATATCTACTTTCACACTTGCTAAGGCATTATGGAGAGCGTTGAGAAATGATAATGAAAAT
This sequence comes from Metabacillus sp. YM-086, assembly GCF_048059995.1. NCBI lineage: Bacteria > Bacillati > Bacillota > Bacilli > Caryophanales > Bacillaceae > Metabacillus > Metabacillus sp. YM-086. The sequence continues at coordinate 943 of NZ_JBLUOI010000057.1, forward strand.
ATTCTTATAGTTTCCTATAAATTAGATTCATCAAAGGCATTATTTGAAAAGTTGAAAACTATGCAAGAGTGGTTACCTAGAGACAAATATCCTGATTTATTCCCTAAAGTTAGAAGGGAAAATAGGGATGAAATATTCTTTGATAATGGCTCTAGGATTAGTTGTATTGTTGCAGGTAACAAGTCTATTGGTCGTGGTAGTACATACAGTTACATTCACTTATCAGAGTTTGCCTTCTATGGTAAACAAGATATGCAATTATTGTCGGCTGAACAGTCCCTTATGAAAGGTGATATTAGTCAATTAACCATTGAGACAACTTCTAATGGTATCGGAAATAAGTATTATGAATTGTTTATGTCTGCATGGAAGGGTAATTCGAAATATAAAGCAATGTTTATTCCCTTCTATCATGATTTATATAAGAAGCAATTCAAAAATGACCATGACGAAGCCGAGAAATGGTACAAGGAAGATAATAAAGGTAAACGGTTATCTGTAGCAGATTTAGAGCCAGAAGAGAAGATATTACATAAAAGTGGTGCTAATTTACGTTTCCTAATGTGGAGAAGATACAAATTACTTGATATGGATTTACAAGACTTTCAACAAGAGTATCCTTCAAATCCAATGGAAAGTTTCATTAGTACAGGGTTAAGTGTCTTTGATCAATCTAAGGTATTAGAGAGGATAAATTATCTACTTCCACCAATTGATAAGGCGATAGTTCAGCGTGAACTAGACGTTACACTTCACAAATATGTGAATCGTGGTTTATATATTTTTCATCTACCTAAACATGGTATGAAGTATTACGGTGGTGTTGATACGTCTGCTGGTGGTGGCGGTGATGATTCTACAATTTCATTATTTAATTCAGATGGTCAACAGGTGCTTAGTTTCTACAATAACAAAGTGCCTGTTTATTTATTTGCGGAAATAGTAAATGAGATTGGTAGATTGTACAACTATGCGTTTCTTTGTGTTGAAAGAAATAGTTACGGTTCTCCATTATTAGAGCGTTTAAGAAGAGATTACAATTACATGAATCTATATAAACAAAAAATGTTTGATCAAAAAGGTAAAAAGAAAATGCAATTAGGTTTCATGACAACAGTAGCAAGTAAGAGTGTATTAATCAGCGACTTCAAAGAGCAATTTGAACGAGGTTTGATAAATATCGAGTGTAAAGAAACACTTCAACAAATGCAGATATTCCAAGAGTCGGATGGGAAGATGGGTAACAAAAAAGGTGAAAAGAATCATGATGACTTAGTTATTTCTTCTGCATTAGCAGTTCAAGGAATGAAAGTTGGTAAATGGTACGTGGATATAGCAGGTTAGGGTTTAAATGCACCTAACCTTATTTTTATTATAAGGGGGAATTACTGTGAAAAGTGAACTACAGGATAAGTTGGAAACTTATTTGAAACTATATCATGAGAATCGTTCTGAATGGTTCTTAGATGAAATAGGAATGGTAAGCCAACAACAAAGAGTAAATAAAATAAATGACTTAAAAGAGTATTTAAACGGTGATCATGCGATATTACATAGACCTAATGAAATGTACAATGGCAAAGAGTTTAAGCCGAGAAAGATTGTTCTTCAATATGCTAAGACGTTGTTAAACTTCCAAACTGCATACTTATTACAAAATACTATTACATTGACAGGTAAAGAGAATATTGTTTCTGATTATCAAAGGGTAAATAAGAAAGGTAAATATGACCGTTTGAATATATCCATTCTTGATAAGGTAAATAAATATGGAATCTGTGCTGAATATATCTTTATGGATAAGGGAGTTATTAAAAGTAAATTAATTGATCCTTCTGCAAGTTATCCAATATACGATAATGAGAATAATTTGATTGCGTTCATTGAAGCATATGTGCAAGACGCAGTTAGTTATTATACTGTGTTTACAGATGAAGTTGTATATAGTTATAACAATCTAGGTGGTAAATTACGTTTAGTAGGTCAGAATCCTAATATCAGTGGACTACCTATTGTATATCATAATCAAAATGAATTGAGTGCTACAGAAGGTAGAAGTGAATTAGAGGATTGGATTAGTCTATTAGATTCAATGGAAGATTTAATTAGTAAGTTTACCGATTCATTCTATAAACATCATAATCCTATTCCAGTAGCCATTGGACAACAATTAAAAGGTGAAGGTGTATCGGCTAGTGTTGTAGGTCAGGGTATCCAATTAGATGATGGTAGCGACTTTAAGATGGTTAGTAATCAATTAGATTATCAATCATTTAATACTATCTATAAGACTCTAGTACAATCACTATTAGACATATCACAAACACCTGCTGTTAGTATGAACAAGACAGATATATCTAATCTAAGTGAGGTTAGTATAAAGTTATTGTTCTCATTGGCTAATATTAAAGCAGGTATGAATGAACAGTTTATGCGTGATGGCTTGGAGCAAAGATTCGATAAGATTAGAACATTGTTAGCATACAAAGGTGTAACGTTCAGTGAAGATGATTATGAGAGTTTAGATATTGTGTTCCAATATGCTATGCCTTCAAATGATAAAGAGATTATCGAGAACATTAAGGAATTACGTCTATTAGGTGGATTGAGTTTAGAAAGCCTACTGTCACATAGTCCGTATACAAGTGATGTGCAAATGGAGTTACAAAGGCTGAATGAAGAAGGTAGCCAAGTGAAGGATAAAACAAAGGTAGCAGAGAGTTAATTCAATTCATGTTTAGTTTATTAGAAATGTTGATATGACAAGGGTGAGAGGGTAAAGTGATATATTGAAACTTTCGCTCTTGTTATGCAACGGTCAGCGAGCCAGCCAAAAAAAAAGGGTGGAGATGGGTGAAAATTTCAAAAATGTCAAGGTTATTTACTTTACGCCTAATCTATTCATTTTCTATGCATTTAAACAACTTAATAAAAGAAAGTTTTTATACAGTTTTTAGAGTGTAGGAAGGCTTGAAAACGTTGATATATCAAGGGTGCATAGATAATGAATATCGGATAATTTTTAAAGGTCTACAAACGCTTATATATCAATGTTTTATTATTACATCATTACGTGTAATCTATATTTTACGTAATAATGTTGAATATCTATGCGTTTTATATACAGTCCTATCAATGCATATCAACGTATATAAATACCCCTAATTAGCAAAATGAGTCCGCAGCATACTAAATTTTTCACACCGATAAGTATTTAGTTTTTCCCTCCTGCTAATAATTAGGTTGGGAGGTGCTTCAATGAATCTATTGCATAAGGAAATGATAATTGAATTAAAACGTCAGGTAATCGGTATTATGATTAAAATAGATCATGATAATTTATATACTAAAGAACAAACCCTACGTGATTTAAAAGATATTCTTAGCACTCTTGATGATGAAGATAAACATGTTAAGTATCTTGAAGGAAATCATTCCCATGTGTCGAATTAAGTAGGTATATGGGAGGTGGCATTGTGTATAAAGAAGTAAGTACAGAAGTCAAAGAAATAATTAAGAAGTACGAATATGATAGAAGTATTAAAAAATATAACTTTAAACATTTTTTTAATACTGGTGACAATATCTTTCGTAAAATAACAACAAAAAGAGATGTTGAGATTGCACAAAATCATGTAGTTTCTAGGATTAATGAATATAAAAATGCAAAGTATCGTTTAGTTGAAGAGGATATTCTTGATTTAGAAAGATCCATTGGAGAGTATGAAATAGCAGTTAAGAAAGTACTTCAATGTTATAGTCATGCTAATTTCGATTTTGACTATACTGCTGAAGAATTACAGGAATTAATTGATAATATCTTTAAATATCATGAAAAACTAACAGAAGTTTCAATGAGAAAAGCGTTTCAAGATTAAACAGGGAGAATAACTCCTTGTTTTTTACTTTTTAGAGAACAAATAAGTCCTTTATATAGTTTTGTGTGGTAATATTTAACTATACTATGTAGGGGGGATTTATTGTGTTGGATAAAATACTTAAGATAAATGTCAATGTTAGGCTTTTTTGTTTATTGATTATTATTTTTGCTTCAATGTTTATAATTCCTAATGTCCCAGATGAATTTACACTAATATTTATATTACTTCCATTAGGTGCAGTTGGTTTTCATATTTATACAGTTTCAGAAGGAGTTAAGAAATCCTCTAACGAAATAATTGATTTTAATAATAATTTTATAAAAAACTCAGGTATTGTATATGATGATTATACTTTTAGTGATGACGGTGTGAGCGGAATTGCTATTAGTGAGAAAGAGAACAAATTATATATATTTAAGCGAACAGAGTTAAATAAAGATTATCAAATTGTAAAATTCAACTTTAATCAGGTAGTTGAAAGTGGAATAGTTGAAGATGGTCAAACGTTAACTAAAACCTCTAAGAGTGGATTAGTTGGAGGTTCATTATTAGGTGGGGCAATTGCAGGTGGATTTGGGGCAGTAGTAGGTGCTATGAGTGCAAATAATACATCTACTGAACAAGTTAAAAGGTTATCATTATCTATTGTAGTAGATAATTTAATGAATCCTGTTCATGATATTGTCTTTTTAGTTAATACTCAACAACCATATTCAAAAGACAATCCACTTTATAAAACAGCATTTGATAAATGTAATTTATGGCATAAAAGAGTAAGTGTAATTATTAAAAGAAATGAAAAGTTAAATGAATCAGTATGAAGAAGTGCCATTTTCGGCACTTTTTTTATTTGAAGAAAGGAGTGTGACCAATGCAACAATATCAATATGACGCTATGTATAAAGTGAAATATCATGATTTTATTAAGCAGTTTAGTGGATATGTCAGTGAATATTTATCTAATGATTTCATTAGTAAGATTGACCATCAAGAAATTAAACATTCTACAGGCGGTCATTCTTATTTACATGGCTTTCATAAGCAATATGGTAATCAATTTAGAAGATACACATTAGATCAGAATGGAAAATGGTTTGAGGTTACTAAATCTTGGTATGTTGGATTAGGAAATGAAGTAACAGAAGATACAGTTAAGGCATTTATCATTGATATTTACCACGAATACTACATGAACAAGGAGGATTAACAATGACAAACTTACAACGATTACTATTAGAAGTAAAAGGTATTAATCTATCACAGGATGAATTAATCGTTTACCTTATGGAAGCAGATTTAAACCCACATTCAGAATACAATCCTCAATCAGCCACCTCTAAACGTAACATTTACCGTTCAGCACTATCTATTCTTGAATCAATTGCTAATAATCCAAGTACAATGAAGAATTACAAAGAGGATGATATGTCTGTTTCAGATTTTGCAGATAATATTCAATCACGTATAGATCAATTAGAGCGTAAAATCAGAACAATGAAAACAGATGACTCAGATAGTAATTTCTTTATGCTATTTAACTCTTAATGAAAGGGGGATATAGATGTTTAATCCTTTTGAAACGAATACAAATGACGTTCAATTCTTGCTAGATAACGCTGGAAAAGATATTTTGATAAATGGAGAAACAAAAAAGGCGTTGATTACTAATCCTTCTATTAGTGAAGCGGAAGAAAGATATATCCATACACTTTTAAGCGTTTCTAGGGGTGATTTGATTGAATTAGAAGGTGATAATTACTTAGTTATCACTGAATCAGTCAATAAGCGAAATTCTAAGTTTAAAGCCCTTATTCGTCATTGTAATTATGAAATAGAAGTTGCAGGTGAAACTACAAGGGTAATTGTCGGTTATAATCAATTCGGGGAGCCAATATATGAGGATATAGTTGGTAAGCCTTCTTATGTACCTTCAATAGTAGATAAGAATAGTTTTTCAGTAAGTGAACCTAGTGCTATTAGATTGCCAGATAATCAAATTAGTGTAATTGTTCAAGGTAATGATACCAACAATGAGAAGTTTACGGTGAATTTTCAATTTACTGTGATGGGTTCAGAATGGAAGGTTATTAATAGAGATTTTACTAAGAATGGACTGTTAATATTAATCTGTGAAAGTGTTTAGTAATGGAACACTTTACAAATTTATACAACCACTTTATAATGAAAATTGTAAATATAATAAGTGAAGTGGTCAGTTTCTATAAATGCTTATTGACCTATTGATACATAAATAACTGATTCGGTCTACCTTGACAGGGTAGGGGTCGGGGGTTCGAGTCCCTCTCGGATCATTAGAGTGAGAAGCTTCAGTTCCTTATATAGGGATTGGGGCTTTTTTATTTATCATGTAATTAACACGTCTAGAGGAGTAAAACATCTGATTCTAATCATGCCTCTTTATTCCGCAATCAGGCCAGATTGCTTAACAATATGCCTTGTGTCATTGTCTTTTTATGGAGACTAATAAATTTTACCAAGTACATTAATTTACGGGGGGTTTTAATATATAATATAGTATGACTAATATAAAAATAGGGAATGAGCTGTGAGATAGTTGGATTCAAAAACAAGATTCTTCCATTTCATGTTAATTATTCTTCTGCTGATAGGGATATTTATCAATATACATAACCAAAAAGTTATAACACCTTCTGATATTACATCAATTGGGCTTAGTTTTTATAATAAATACACGGAAATGATAGTTCCATCTTCTCCAAAGTTGTTTGGCGAAAAGCTAAATATTAAACTTAGCTACACTAAACATAAATTTAAATCTACTCTAACGGTTAATAAAATGGGGAGGTTAACTCCTTCTTATCAAGAGTTATTTGTAACACAAGATAAGCATTTTTTGTTTGCAGTTAAGTACCACTCAAACTTTTTCTCTCACTATGACTGAGTTTTTAATTTTTACATAATAGGAGGAGAGAAGATGAAAGAGTTATTTAAGGCTATTGATTGGAAGAACATAATCATTTTTATATCTTTATCATTGTTAATTTTTTTATTAGGAATATATTACGCTAATCATTACTTACATGGTACAAATTTGGATAAAATACTTAGGTATATAAGAAATATTTAGCCTATAAATAAGGTGAACTATTTAACAAACTTTTTAGAATTAAATGGAGAAACTCCATTTGCAAGTTTTGCTTTTGGAGTTTCCCTTTTTTCTAATGAATTGCCTTCTTTTTAAATCTTCCGCCTCTAACTTCTGCAATGTCTGCAATAGCTAAAAAGGCAGATGGGTCAATTTCTTCCACAATAGTTGTTAATTTTGACTCTTCTAATCGAGTTATTACACAGAAAATAACTTTTTTACGATCACCTGTATAAGCACCTTCACCATTTAAGTAAGTAACCCCTCTACCTAATCGATCAGTAATGACTGTTCCAATTTCATTTGCTTGATCGCTAATAATCCAGACGGATTTTGACTCTTCCATCCCAGTTATGACAATATCGATTGCTTTAGCTGCAATCACATAAGCCAATATAGAATACATTGCTCGATCCCATGTATACACAAAACCTGCAGAACCCAGGATGAATAAATTTATAAACATCACAATTTCTCCAACGGAAAAAGGTACTTTTTTACTTATCACAATCGATAATATTTCTGTTCCATCAAGTGCTCCTCCATTTCGGATCACGATCCCAACACCTATCCCTAGGAAAATCCCCCCGAAAATAGTAGCAAGTAAAATATCCTCAGTAAATGGTTCGACAGGATGTAAAAGAGTAGCAAATATAGAAAGCATGATAATTCCAAAAATCGTTGATATAGCAAAGGTTTTCCCAAATTGTTTATACCCCAAATAAACAAACGGAAGGTTTAAAAGGAACAGAAATATCCCTAATTTAATACCTGTTATATGGGATAACATAATAGATATACCTGTGACTCCACCGTCAATAACCTGGTTTGGCACTAGAAAGATCTCTAGTCCAACAGCCATCAAAAAAGCTCCGAGTGTTATCGCGATAACACGTTGTAAAATCTTAACTCTTGATAGTCTACGGTGTTGTTTTCTTTTAACAGATAAGTCATCAACCAATATAAATCATTCCTTTATTATTCTTTCGCTTTATATATTAACCTATCTTTTCCAGCATTAAAAGTTTTATGTCTATATTGTTCAGTGTTTATTCGTTAGTTAAGCCTTTTCATTAGACACGAACGTTCTAATGATTTACAATGTTACATAAGTATATGATAAATATATATTAAGTTACATTAAAACAGGAGGATAAATGGAACACGTAGAACCTATTCGAGAAATTAACAAAATAAATGCCATAAAAAGATTACTTAAAGAACAATCTCCAAGAGACTACTTACTGTTTGTAATAGGAATTAACACAGGATTGAAAATAAGTACAATCTTATCCTTGAAAATAAAAGACCTCCGTAATGAAGATGGAAGCCTAAAAATTTTTTTGGAGACAGAGAAGTATGAAATATATATTAATAGCAAGGTGAAAACTGCATTAAAAACCTACCTACAACCTACTTCCGATCAAGATGAATACATCTTTAAATCAGCCAAAACAAATCATCCAATAACCAGACAACAAGCGTATAGAATCATTAACCAAGCTGCAAAATCAGTGGGTATTGAAGATAAGATCGGAACACATTCACTTAGGAAGACTTTTGGTTACCATGCCTATAAAAAAGGGGTTGCGATTTCTTTACTACAATCGTTGTTTCATCACTCAACACCTTCTGAAACTAGAAGGTACTTAGGTGTAACGAATACAAATGTAAAAACAGAAATAGATGTAAATTTATAAAAAAGGGGGAGTATAATGATTAATTTTGATTACTTTATTCTATTAGCTGCGATATTACTAATCGTTGGTGTTATCACCACTAAGTTTTCCAGTCGTTTAGGTGTACCTGCACTTGTTCTTTTTATTGCAGTCGGCATGTTATTTGGTAGCGACGGAATGGGACTAATTCATTTTGAGAATGCAAAACTCGCACAATTAATTGGTGTGATTGCTCTAATCATCATATTGTTTGAAGGTGGTCTACAAACGAAATGGGGGACCGTAAGGTCAGTTCTTGTTCCGTCTTTATCTCTAGCTACAATTGGTGTTGTTATTACTACAACGATTGTAGCGATTGCTGCTAAATTAATTTTTGATATATCATGGATTGCTGCTTTTTTATTCGGATCAATTGTAGGATCAACTGATGCTGCTGCGGTATTTGCTGTTTTAAAAGGTCAGAATGTAAAATCAAGATTAGGTGCAACTCTTGAGGCTGAATCAGGTACCAATGATCCCATGGCTGTTTTTCTTACGATTACTTTTATTGAATTACTGACTGTAGGTGGAAGTAATCCTTGGTCGCTTATTTTCTCCTTTATATGGCAGATGGGTGTAGGGTTAATTATGGGGCTGCTTTTTGGAAAGCTAGCTACTTTTGGAATTAATCGAATTAATCTAGACTCAAGTGGACTTTATCCTGTATTTGCCTTAGCTTTTGCTTTACTAACTTATAGTGCAACAGATCTAATTAATGCCAGTGGCTTACTTGCTGTATATGTAGCTGCTTTATTAATTGGAAACAAGGAATTAACATATCGTCAATCTATCTTTCGATTCAATGAGGGTTTTGCATGGATGATGCAAATTCTAATGTTTGTGATTTTGGGATTACTAGTTTTTCCTAGTCAACTATTTACATTAGACGTAATTGTAAAAGGTATATTACTCTCGATCATCTTAATTGTAGTAGCTAGACCAATAGCAGTTTATTTATCCACAGTTAAAATGGGCTACACAAACAAAGAAAAATTATTTTTGTCATGGGCTGGATTAAGAGGAGCAGTCCCAATTGTTTTAGCAACATTTCCGATGATTTCTGGTGTTGAAGATAATCAATTATTTTTTAATGTAGTGTTTTTCGTAGTGTTGACTTCAGCCCTTATACAGGGGTCCACCATTTCCATACTTGCTCAAAAGTTAGGCCTAACTGGTCCGAAGAAGATCCAACCAATGCATTCGCTTGAGCTAGTTTCAATTGGGAAGGCTGATGCAGAAATAATAGAATATGAAGTAGTAGCTGAATCCTCTATTGTGAATAAAAAAATAGTTGAAATAGCTTTACCAAAAAGAACTCTTATAAATGCAATCATTAGATCAAATAATTTAATTACTCCTAGGGGAGATACTGTTTTAAAAGAAGGAGATTTTCTGTATATATTAACGCCTAGAAAAAGCAAGGAGAAACTGAAGTTGCTATTGGAACAAGAGGAAAAGAATAACGATGATATTGTGAATACAGTTAAATAGAACTATTTTACGGTAACTATTTGAGGTGGGAGGAGAATTGAGGAAGCATATTTTCGTTATTTTGGTATTACTTTTTATCCTTATAAGAATAATTAATTTTGCATATTACCTTTTCACAGGAGATATATTTTTATCTGAAGATAATATTGTTATTAACTTTTTTATTATGGTATGTCTCCTTATCCTAGGACTTGATGTTATTTTAGCTTCCGAGAAAGAGAAAAATCAATAAGATGATAATAATTCAAGACGCAACACAGTGTTCCGAAAGAATCTTTTTCGAAACAGATCGCTTATATTACTGAACATCAAAAATACTTTAAAATAAGAGCGTTGTTTAAAGTTTAAATTCCTAATAATAAAAGAACTTAGCTTCCAAGATTACATTCAGGTGCCTTTTTATTATATTCACCACTGGAATAATTGCGTGGTGTGGTGATTAGTAATGATGGTCTTCAACAATAGAAGCGCTTATCTTGCATTTGAAGGTAAGTGTTTTTTCATCACTCTTTTTAGGGTGGACTTTCTTCGGATTAGTAGATATATACTGCGCAAACAATATGTTTCAAACTATTGTATTGATATTTTAACCTCTATTAATAATCTATGAGCTATTATAAAACTCATGAATTTTCAGCTTTATAGCTGGTCTCGTTGAAGCAGAAAGCTTGAGTCCATGCGAGAATGAATATAAAAGGATGGATTTGGAATATTATAGGTAATGGAGGAGATGCGATAAAGTCTATATTCTTAATACCTTCTATGATTTATGCACAATAACTCACTACCTCTTTACACGATATTCTCTTAATAGGCAAAAGTAAGCATCTTTAGTCAGCAGAGTTATATTGACTTTGTAAGGTTCATATATTCCACAGTCCAAACTCATACATAGTGAACAAATTACCTAAGAATAATTTACTGTTATCCCTATCTTCTAAATAGTTGCTGGTACGTTAATTTATATTCCATTAATCAAGAGAGTCTTGATTAATAAAGTTAGTGGAACAAATTCCTTAAGGAGTGTATTCACATATGGCTTCAAAGAGGCACAAAATGTTAAATTTATTTTTAATACTTATACCCTGGTTTTCTGTGGTATTTATAGGTAAGCGTAGTATCAGACGTTACTCTTTTGCAGGCGTTTTTATAGCTATATTTGAAATAATAAATCATTTGTATGGACGTAAGAGGAAGTGGTGGGAATTTTATGACAAGCCAAAATCCTTTATAAGGGATGAACTTCCTTTTGATATAGGTCCCTATTTTCCTATGTCTTTGTGGTTCCTTAAATTTTCATATGGTAACTTCAAAAAATTTGTAATGATTAATGCGATAGCGAATGGACTATTTGCTTTTCTCTTTATTCCTTTCTTAAAGAAAATTAAAATTGTTCGTTTAAAAAGGCTAAACTATTTCCAATTTTTTATATATATACACTACAAAGCGTATTTATTGTATGGAGTACAGTATTTGTTTGAAAAAAGTAAAAGGAATAACAGTGTAATTGAACTAACATAACTAAGCATTTGCTGTGAAGTACAAGGGTTCTATGCAATACAATTTTGATTTTCAGCAATAAAAGCATGAATGTGTAACATTCGTGTCTTTTTTATGTAAAGGACAGATTAGTGAAGATCAAATAAGCACTAAAGAAATAAAAGAGTATCTAGCAATCAAATTGAGCGGTGGCTATAAACAGAATAAACCAAATAATGAGTAGATTACTTAATACTTAATCTACTCATTTCACGTTTATTAAACCAATTTCAAATCTATAAAAATAAATTAAATTGCTATCAATAACCTGCTTAACTTAATTTGTTGATTTCTGTCTAACAATTGGAGGTGTGAGGCTTTATTTTAAGATTAGTTGAATTCGATAACCAGGTTAAGATTAATAAGTATAAGCTTTAGCTCCTCCATTTAATTAATAAACATAGCTTTTTCTGTAAACGGAAAAGATAAGGTAACAGTAGTGCCATTTTTCAATCGGCTTTGAACAGAGACAACTCCGCTCATTGCTTCAACTATTTGATAAACTACCATCATACCTAATCCTGTACCTTTTATCTCTTTTAGAGAAAAGTATGGTTCACCTAATCGAGTTATAGCCTCGTCTGTCATTCCGCAACCCGTATCTATAACATAAATTTCAATCATATTGTTTTTTTCTGAAGTCATGATTGAAAGAGTACCACCGTCTTCCATTGCTTCAATAGCATTTTTAAAGACGTTAAGAAGGACTTGTTTAAACTTGCTTGGATCTCCAATAATATTATGTTTATGACGGAATTCAAGGAATGTTTCAACGCAGTTACTATTAGCTAAGGGAAGAACTAATTCTATAGTATTTCTAATCTCTGTTTCTATATCGAGATTTATTAGGATTTCTTGTTGTGGTTTAGCAAAAGTTAGATATTGAGTAATAATGTCAGACGCACGTTCCGCCTCTGAAAGTGCTGTTGATATATATTTGTTAACATGTATTGGCAGGCTCTTTTCTTCCAGTGCTAACTGTAAGAATCCTTTTACGGATGTAAGGGGGTTTTTAACCTCGTGGCTGATACTTGCTGCTAGATGACTTACTGTTTCTAATTTAGCATACTTAACATGCTGTTGTTGGTAGATATAGTTATTTATAAGTAATTCGCAAAGATAGGTAACAAAAAATGTAGATCCAGAAAGAATTAGTGAATAAACAATATAAATTGGAACATTAGTAAACCCAAATAAAATAGATGGAACAAGAAATGCTAAAATCGAATAAAAGAATGATAGTAAAGTAAGCATAAAAACTTTTCTCAGTATTCGTTTGTTATACAATTTTGGAGAAATATACTGTATGGCTATTGTTGAAATACAAGTACAAATGAGTGTCCCTATAAAACCTTCGTCGCCACCATATAGAAACAAACGGTATGAAATAAGTAGTGCAGCTAACGGATATAAAACGCGTCTGCCACCATAAAATCCAGCTAATAACAAAGGGATAAATCGTAGGTCGTAATAGAAACCATTACTCATATGAACGGATAGGGAAATATTCAATATTATTAAAATTGAACCGACCATAAGAAGGGCATAATGCTTTTTACCTATCATCGAACTTGAATTCCAATTAATAATATTAACAATTAGAATCACTGTTAAAATTAAAAGAAGATCAATCAGAAGACTATTAATTAATTGATACATACAGTATCCTCCCAAAAGGTTTAATTTTATTTTATAAAGTATTTTCTATTTATACTAGATAGTTAATTAAATTTTTTTGTTAATAAAGCTTAGTTAAAGAATAATCTTGTATTTTTATAAAGAAAGGGAACTCCGTTTTTCTGGAGTTCCCTAGTTACAATTGAAGCTTTTGATGAAATCAGAAAAATATTCTATAAAATAACCATTGCTGCAATAGCCTCTGTTTTTCTTACTGTACTTTATTATATCAGTTTTAATAATAAGAAGGACGTTATTGTTGTGGTATTGACTTAAAAAGAGAATTAAGTAAAAAGCCAAAATGTATACTCCTTTGACTATTTTTTAAATTTAATGAAATACTTAAATCATAGTGTACATAAAGGAGAAATATTGATGGGAAAAATGAATGAGTTCATTGAAGCTAATAAGGAAATTCATAAGTTGAATAGTGAACATTGGTGGGATGATGTTTTTTTGTCATTTCCATGTTGGTTTGTGATCTTTTCTCTAATAATTCCATGGGTTATATGGTGGAAGATAGTCGATAAAAAAGAGTTAGGGAAATCTTGATAGTAGGAATTTTTATTATGTTAACTTCATTTTTATTAGATCAGATAGGGGCATCTTTACAATTATGGACATACCCTGTTACAACTACTCAATTACCAAGAGATGTTTTTGACCCAGCTGATTTATCCATTTTACCGATGTTTTACATGGTGATTTATCAATACTTTCCTAAATGGAAGTCATATATTTTAGGCCAAATATTTTTTGCCTTTTTTGCTGCTTATATAGGTGGGAATATATATCAATGGCTAGGTATATATAAAATTCTTAAATGGAAACATATTCATTCAGTACCAATTTACATTTTGATGGGGATAGCAGTTAAGTGGATTCTGAACAAATTAAAAGAAATAGAGACGAGTAGAAATTGAAATACTTTGCAGTTGCTTATTGTTTAATCACGTCACTTAAAATCATTATCTCAACGTAAATTTGTTTTTTAATATCATCACTGTCGCACCTATTATATTGAATTATTAATAAATAAATTTCTTTTATAAAAATAGTCATTTCATTACTAGGAATCATTCTTTTCTCCTTTGCGTGACTTTTGTATCATACGTATAAAATTATAGGTAATATAACCTATCTTTTCAAGTGATCTAAAGGAGGTATTGTGAAAAAAGCTAGTTCGCAATCCGAGGAAATAGTGTAGGAGTTATCTTCAACAATAAAAGAGCCAGATTAGAGGTACTTTATATTACGTAGTAGACATAAAAAGCGACATAAACAATATGGATAAAAAATTAATAAAAAAAGAGGGTGTTATCCCTCTCAGTGATGGTTCTTTGACAAGTTTTGTAGATAAATAAAAAGGTTTGTTACTAATTTTGAGCATATGGCTACGACATAATAACCTATAAAAAGATGAAAAAAATTTGCTCCTCTATTTAATTGGAAGAACTCAGCAGCAACTAATAATGGCTTGAAAATAAAAGCAAAGATTAAGGACAAAACAAACATATACAAGTAATAATTCTTATTGTTTTTTAAGATCCATTGATACCAAAGTATATAAGTAACTGGTACAAAGGATACGTCTAACGTAAAGCTTGCAGGGAGAATCGGGAGAACTTTATATGGGTAAAACCAATATGCTTTGCTAGCACCAAATACATCAACATAGGTAAAAAAAACATGGACGTTATAACCATAAAAACACAATAATAAGGCTTTTCTTTTATTAATAAAAATTAAAAGAAAAATTAATGGGATAATTAATAATGCTAAAACAACCCAGAATTGCCAATGACCAAATGACGAGTAATCTTGCCAATAGTTTAACCATTCTTTTGAATGAAGTAAGTCAATTTTCTGTAATTCATCAATTTTATTCTGTTGTTGTTTATCCATAGTAAAAATCTCCTCAACAATTTATGGAGTTATTTTTACCAAATCTGATAAATACAACTCATAAATTTTGAATAGTTAATCTTATATTGTCTAACACAGAAAAAGGCTATTACCAATCGTTCGAGTAATAGCCCTAAAAGAGGAAAAAAGATGTAATAAGTCACTTTTCCATGGCGACGCATTACGATGAACATTGAAGATGATAGTTCCTTAGTATTGTATTCAGTAACTATTTAATTGAAACGGACAAACGTTAATTTGATTCGCAAAAAACGCAGAAATTGCACAACAAAAATACGAGCTGAATTTCAAGCTCGCATTTGTTAGTTACTTATAACGCAAATGGCTGATTTGAGAAATAATTATGCTGCTAAATATAGAAGTTGCGATGATACTTAGAATTGAAAAAGCTAATAGGACTACAAATTGGTCATTTGAACGCATTTTATTCCTCCTATGGTTTTTATAGGTATATTGTGCGGAAAAAAGGTGAAAATTATCCGATTCTAATGGCCAATACGCAAAAAATGGTCCAATAAAAAAACCGTCTAAAGGCGGGTTTAACGATCAATTTCTTCAAAAGAATCTCTAGTTGTTAACCAATTTGCAATTAAAAAGATAGCGAAATAAATTGGAACCGAGTAAATATATTGCCATTTTAGAGGTTTGTATATATCTGTAAAAACAACAGTAGGCTCACCAATAAATGCAGTTAACAGGCCAAAGATGATTGCTTTCCTGACTGGTGAATAGTGAGGTTTATACTGTATCAAGAACATTACAACTACAGGCATAAGAGCTAGGTCATAAGGTACGTAAGCAGGTATGAATGGAAGTACCTCGTATCGATAAGACCATAAACCTAATTGAACACCAATGGCATCTAAAGCAACAGAAATAAGCATTACAAAAAGTCCAGCTGTTAGTAATCTATATCTACTATTTTTTTTATGGTATTTAATCCAGATTAACCAAGTTAATATTGTTAAAATCACACCGAGCCACCAACGCCAGGAGAATACAACTTCATGTTGCCACAGGGCAATTACTTTTTTTACTATTTCTTGATTTTCTCTTGCATATTTATCCATAAGTTCAATAGTGGTCAACATTAATCACCTTACTTTCACTAAAAATTAGTACCAGTTAGAGTATCGGTGAAAAATATGTAAAACAAACCTTGACTAAGAAATTCTTATTACGCAATTCAAGAAAATTTCGAATTAATGATCTTCAACAATAAAAGCGCGTTTATGAAAGAAGTGAAATTCAATTATTAGTGATCTTCAAAAGTAGAGGTGCATTTCATGTTGAGATGTGCCTTTTAAATGTGAAAGCACAGGATATTCTGTATCATAGATAGAATAATTCTAAGAGGAAATGAAGAAATAAACTGATACAGATTCTATTTAAGTAGGTGATTAAAGTGATAAGAGCTGCAACTTTTACAGATATTCCTTCAATAACACTCCTAAAACAGAAAATGTTTAAAGAAGTGGGTATGGAAGATCTTCTTAAAGCTAATTTTGTTCAGGTGGTTGAAAAGACATATAAAGATTTATATATATTAGATAAAGCAATTCACTTTGTTATCGAACAAAATAATGAAATAATTGCTTGTGCTGGAGCTTTTATTAAGGAAGATATTCCATATTGCTTTTATAAAGAAGACCAGTACGGATTTATTGGAGATGTTTATGTAGATCCTAGATTTAGAAATCAAGGTTATGCACGTAAGTTAACAGATGAAGTGTTAAAATGGTTTTCTAAAAGAGAAATTCAAACAATCCGATTATTAGCAAGTGATAATGCAAGAAAACTATACAAAACACTAGGGTTTACTGAAACTGATCAAATGATATTGCGAAGATAGATTAGCTATGTTTCTTACAAAGTAAATTTATCTATGAACTTCAACAATAAAAGCGCCTTTCTGGAATAAGAGTGTAAGGAAAACAGAACTATTTATTGCGAAGTACAACGATTCTGTGCTACAACTGTCCTCGCTTATAGGTGAATGTGTTTAAATTAAAATATTGAAGAAAAATGAAAAAAGAGAGATCCTATTTTTCGTTCGTGATCACTCTTTAAGAAAGAAAGTCTGACTACATACTCAAATTGCACAGATGTAAATAATTTCATTGATTTCTATTAACTCTATATTACAACAACAAACCAAAAAGGTTTATTTATAAATACCTTATTAATTCATTTTATTATCTTTAACTCTATTAATTACTAACCAAATTTTAACAGGGGAGGTGTCATGGGTTCGAATCCCTCTCGGATCATCAGATGTGGGCTTCAGTTAATTCTATAGGAATTGGAGCTTTTTTATTTTTCTTGAGTGCTATTTTTTAGTTTTTGTATTAATTACGTGAGCCTCTACAAAGGAGCTCTTTAGTATATGCTTTTTCCGCTCTAACGATAAAAGTGTCATTAACACTCTTTGGTGAGTAAATTCCAGATTCAACAATAATAGCTTTAATAATGATATAGATTATGATATAGATTATTTGCTAAGTACGAAATTGTAAATTTGATTGAGTTAAGTAAAAATCAGCAAAAGTGGTATATACAAAAATTCAAAATCTTAGTCCTTAAAACATGAGAATTAACATTGCCAAAATTAAATGAAACTGGAAATCAAACAAACGTCCATATCGATTTTGAAAAATAAAAAAATCCTAATCAATAAAAAGAGTTCGGAAAATATATCGCTGCTGGTGAATTGGAATTTACCAACGAATTGTCCACCTTAAAAAGGATGGAGACTATTAAAGTTAATTTTAAAGACCTAATGGAAAAATATATATCTTTTAAAAAAATACTCTTACAGAAAGTGTTAGATTTTCTGGTAAGGAATGAAATGAACTTAAAAATGATAATGCACCTTAGAAGTTTTATGTTGTGATTATTTTTCCTTAACTAGACCTAAAATTGTTCTTAATCTAATGTTTTTTATTTTTTATTTTTTTTATTTTTTTGTGATATAATAAAATAAAAAAGTAAAGGGGCTTATCTGTGGCAAAAAAGGTAACTATTCAACAGATTGCAGATTACCTTGGAATTTCTAATTTTGTAGTATCTAGAGCTCTATCTGGAAAAAGTGGAGTAAAAGATGAAACAAGAGATAAAGTATTTCAAGTTGCGTCACAATTAGGATATTTCACACAAAAAGGTATTAATAATTCAGATATAAAGAAAGAAGTCGTTGAGGATAGTATAGATAATAATAGTGTATTAATTGTAATGCCTAATATACGTAGCCAATTAAAGGAATCTATTTATTGGGGACCGATTATAAAGGGGATATCGGATACACTGGAAAATTTGAATTTAGGAATGGTAATACTGACTGAAAATAACTTTAAAAGCCTACCCCGTGCTCTTAATCCTGAAGGATTTTTAGGATTAATTGGTGTAGGAGAGGTTGGAACACAGATTATACTGGAAGTACAAAATAAAGGAGTACCTGTTGTTTTAATCGATCATGAAGATAAGCTCTACCCAACCGATACAGTCTTTTCAAATAACTTTGATAGCAGTTATTTGCTAGCAAATCATCTTATAGGTCTTGGTCATAGGAATATACAATTTGTAGGAAATATTAATTATTCAAGAAGTTTCTTTGATAGATGGTTAGGTTTTAGGACTGCATTAGAAGAAAATGATATAGCAATAAGTAATGAATCTTTTGAATTGATTAAAGACAAAAGTACAGAAATGTTTATTGATATTAAAGACTGGCTACAGAAGCTAAAAAAAGAGAGAAATATATTACCAACAGCTTTATTTTGTGCTAATGATTCTATTGCTTTGCATGTATATAAAGTTTTACAGGAATTAGATATTAGAATTCCAGATGATATATCTGTAACAGGCTTTGATAATATTGAGGATTCTTATCTTTTAAAACCAACTCTAACAACTATTGATGTCCCTAAGGAGGAATTAGGAAAAAGAGCCGTTAGAGCTCTACTTAGTAGAATTGATATGAAAAATGCACCAAAAGAAAAAATTATTGTTGCAAGTGAACTATTACTTAGAGAATCTGTTTTATCTTTTAAAAAAGGAACTGATTAATATTATTAAAGGTTATTATCATAGATAATAGCCTTTTTATTTTTACAGAAACCTTTTGTTATTAATCTTATATTTTTATTTATTTTTTATCATAAAATATATTGACAGGAAAACGCTATCAAAGTAAACTTTAATTGTACGAAAGAAAAATAAGTAAATAGGGGGAGAAAAGAGTTGAATAGAAAAAAGTTTTATAAACCTTTTACATTTTTATTAGCTGCATCACTTTTTGCAGGATGTTCTAGTAACGATGCTTCGGAACCAAGTACTGATGGAAATGGAAGCTCAGAGAACACCATTAGCGGAGAGATTACAGTTTTGACTAACAGAACGGATCTTGTTGATACGAAACTACCAGAGTATGCTGAAGAATTTAATAAAACTTATCCAGATGTAGAAGTAAATTTTGAGGCATTAACAGATTATGAAGGCCAAACAAAAGTAAGGTTGAATAGTCAAGATTATGGTGATGTACTATTAATTCCTTATATGCCAAGAAATGAATTACCACAGTTTTTTGAACCACTAGGAAAAGAAGAAGAATTACTAGAAAAATATTTGTTTGCTGATGAGTACTCATATGAAGGCACAACATATGGTATTCCAGTGCAAGTTAATACTTACGGAGCGGTTTATAATAAGAAAGTATTTGAAGATGCTGGTGTTACAGAAATACCATCAACTCCACAAGAATTTTTAGATGCGATGAAGAAAATTAAAGAAAACACTGATGCGACTCCTTATTATACTAACTTTTCTGCAGGTTGGCCTTTAAGTGATTGGGAGAATCAAAGATTAGCAATTGCTGGTGAAGGAGATTATGTTTCTCAGCAGGTTCCTCATATTGATGATCCGTTTGCTGAAGGGAGACCACACCACACGTTATATAAGTTAATGTATGATTTGGCAAATCAAGATTTAATTGAGGAAGATCCATTTACAACTGATTGGGAACAATCGAAGCAAATGCTCGCAGATGGTGAAGTTGGAGCTATGTTCTTAGGCGTTTGGGCTGTTTCACAAGTACAAGCATTAACTGATAACCCAGAAGATATTGCGTATATGCCATTCCCGTTTACACACGAAGATGGTTCAAGATATGCGGCAATGGCTGGGGATTACAAGATGGGAATCAATAAATACTCTGAAAATAAAGAAGCTGCTAGAGCTTGGTTAGACTGGTTTATTAATGAATCTGGCTTTGCTGTAGAGGCCGGAGCAATTTCTCCTGTTAAAGGTGCTGAATTACCTGAATCTTTGGCTGATTTCGAAACTGCGAATGTTCAATTTATTGAAAATCTACCTGCAAAAGAAGGAGAAGAAGATTTATTTGGCAAGCTTGACCAGGAAAGTGAAGTAGGTTTTGGCTTAGATGCATTTAAACAAAGAATTATCGAGGCTGGAATTGGCAATAGGGATGAAAGTTATGAAGATATCACAAAAGAATTAAATCAAAAATGGAAAGAAGCAAGAGAAGAATTAGGTGTCGAATAAAATTTTTTAGTAATTATTAAAAAAGAGGAAGGCTTAGGATCTTCCTCTTTTTGGATAATGAGCTCAATAAATTATTGGAATAATTAAAAGACATTTTACCCTTGTGAAATATATAAAAGGGAGCGAGAATATTGAAACTTATAAAATCTAAAATGAATTATAACTCACAGAGGAAATTAGTTATATTTTCATTTTCATTAATACCGGTACTATTATTATTAACGTTCTCTTATTTACCAGTATTAAATATGTTTTTTTATAGCTTTACAGAGTGGAATGGATTTAGTCCTACTAAAGAATTTGTTGGTTTAGAAAATTATGTGGATATATTCACTGATCCAGAGTACTTTCAGGTATTTAAGGTAAGTATATACTATTTCGTTGCAACGTTTGTGCAGATGGGGATTGCTTTATATTTCGCTACAATTCTTAGCTTTAATGTCAGATTCAAAAACTTCTTTAAAGGAGTTTTATTCTTCCCTTACTTACTAAATGGGGTTGCTATTGGTTTTATGTTCTTATTCTTTTTTAGACCTGAAGGTACACTAGATACATTTCTTACAATGATTGGTCTGGAAGGACTAATACAACAGTGGTTAAGAAATCCAGAGATAATTAATATTTCACTAGCAGGTACTTCTGTATGGAGATACATGGGCTTTAACTTTATTATCTTTTTAGGTGCCATTTCATCAATTCCTAAAGAAGTATATGAAGCGGCTGAGATTGATGGGGCAAATAAATGGCATCAATTTAGGTATATTATCTTACCTAGTATTATGATGATTATACAACTTAATTTGATTTTGGCTATTAGTGGTGCAATAAGTGTGTTTGAAATTCCTTATATTATGACAGGAGGAGCAAATGGCAGTGAAACATTTGTTATTCAAACAGTGGACTTAGCATTTAAATTCAATAAGTTCGGTTTAGCATCTGCAATGGGTATTATTTTATTAGGAATAGTCGTTGTTGTTACTATTATCCAAAGACTTGCATTTAAAAAGGAGACAGAGTAATGAGGGGTACCAAAGCAAATATATTAACATTTATTAAATATTTTTCTTTATTGGTAGGTGTGTTCGTTGCACTGCTTCCTATAACTGTTATTTTATTTGCCTCTTTTAAAACAAGTGACGAATATAACTCAACAAATCCATTAACTCCTCCTGAAAATTGGTTGAATTTTGAAAATTTTACTAGAGCGTTTGTAGAGGGGAATATGATTATAGGTTTTTTTAATACTACTATAATTCTTGTTTTATCATTAATAGGTGCAACATTAACTGGTTCAATGGTTGCGTATGTGTTAAATAGGTTTGATTTTAAAGGTAAAAAGATTCTTTTGGGGGCATTTTTACTGGCGGTATTGATTCCCGGTGTAACAACACAAGTTGCAACGTTTCAAATTGTAAATGAACTAGGTCTATTCAATACTCGTTGGGCTGCAATCATATTATATATGGGGACAGATATTATTGCTGTTTATATCTTTATGCAATTTCTAAATAATATATCTGTTTCACTGGATGAATCTGCATTGCTAGATGGAGCTTCGTATTTTACAGTCTTTAGGAAAATTATTCTGCCACTTTTAAAACCTGCAATAGTTACAGTGGTTATTGTAAAAGGAGTAAATATTTATAATGATTTTTATACTCCGTTTTTATATATGCCTAAAAAGGATCTAAGCGTTGTATCGACAGCCTTGTTTAAATTCCAAGGACCTATGGGATCTTCATGGGAGGTGATTTGTGCGGGGATAATGATTGTAATAATTCCAACTCTAATTATTTTTCTTTTACTTCAAAAGCATATTTATAACGGTATTACACAAGGTTCTGTTAAATAACAACTACTTCCAGAGTATGGCCCCCTAAAAATTTATAAATCATATCTTGATATCATGACTTTCCATTCTTTTTGTATTGGAATGGGGAGTCACTGATAACATATAGACAATCCAAATTTCCCTTATTATATTTTAGAAAATTAAAGTATTTCGTCCTAGAAATGTAAGCGTTAACAGTAAGGGTGTTAAATAGGAGGAAACACTATGAAAAGGAAGATTATTCAGTTATGCATAATTACCTCAATGTTATTTATAGTACAGCTTTCAATTAGTAATAACAAAAAAGTAGAAGCATCCCCAATTACTGACTTTGTATACAGGGATGGAAAAAACCTTATGCTTAATGGAGAAGTATTTAAGTATTCAGGTCCAAATATTTATTGGTTAGGATTGGATGAGAATACTGGTGACACTCAAAGCTATCCTACAGCATTTCGGGTAAATGATGTACTAGATACTGCTGTTGAGATGGGAGCTACAGTTGTTCGTTCACATTCCTTGGGAGCTAGTGTTGGTATTAAGAATGGGTATAGTCTTACACTAAAACCAGAGAAGAACAGCCCTTTAAATGAAGAAGCACTTCGTCGAATAGATTATGCTATTGCAGCTGCTAAAGAACGAGGGTTAAGAATGATTATTCCTTTAGTAGATAATTGGGATTATTATCATGGAGGTAAGAAAACGTGGGTACGTTGGTATGGATATGATGGAAAAGATCAATATGGGAACGACTATCCAGTTGAATGGGATAAATTTTATACTGATATTAATATTATTAATGGATATAAGCAGTATATTTCAGATTTATTAAACCATACCAATGTATATACTGGAATTAAATTAAAGGACGAACCAGCTATTTTAGCTTGGCAAATTGGTAATGAATTAGAAACAGAGACAGATATGTTTCAGGAAAAGCAAAACTGGTATCAAGGAATTGCAAATCATATTCGATCTATTGACAGTAATCATTTAATATCAGCTGGATCTAGATTTGGGGTCGATTGGCCAGCAGTAAAAGTAAATGAGATAGATATTATTGATGCACATTACTATCCACCAAATGTAGATGAATTGAATGCACATGCATTAGATGTGACAAATGCTGGGAAAGCATTCGTGATTGGGGAGTATTCATGGAATACTGGAACGGTAGATAATCTTGAAGATTGGTTATACAAAATAAGAAGTGATTCAAATATATCAGGAGACTCTTACTGGTCATTATTTGGTCATAATGATCAATATGGTTATGTACAACATAATGATGGGTTTACTTTACATTATCCTGGTACGAGTGAGGATATGAAGGAAAGAGCTCAAAAATTACGTGAACACGCATTTTGGATAGATGGTAGAGCAATTCCAAGTCATGGAGTGCCAAGTACTCCTGTCTTAACTAGTAATAATAATGGAACGATTACATGGAGAGGGGCTACTTTTGCTTCTAATTATATTATTCAGCGTTCTACCTCACCTTATGGTCCATGGACAAATGTATGCAATTGCTCACCAACCGACTTAGATACTCCATGGGTAGATCCTACTTATCCAGGGGGAAAGGTATATTATCGGATCAAAGGTGTCAATTTATTTGGAGTAGAGGGGAATTGGTCTTTAGATGTAAGTGCTGGATATAAGCTAATAAATCGGAATAGTGGATTAGTTTTGGATGTTCCGGGATCATCAACACAAAATAACATACAATTACAACAATGGAATGATAATGGAGTTCTAGCCCAACAATTTACATTCGGATTAGTTGAAGAAGGTTTTGAAATGAAAAATGCAAGTAATTGGAAATCTATAGAAGTGGAAAATTATTATAGGCACAGTAATGCAAATATCATTCAGAATGAAGACTTGAATAAGATAAGTCAAAGGTGGATTATTCAAGATCTCCGAAATGGATATTATTCTATTCGGAATGTTTGGAGTAATAAAGCTATGGAGGTTTCAGGTGGAGGTTTGAGTGAGGGGATTGGAATTGTACAATCTGATTTTAATGAAGGTTTAAACCAGCAGTGGCAAGTTATCCGACAGTGGTAGATAATACTTGAACAGAAGACAGCAATTTAAAGTTTTAATAGATAAAATCCTGTGGATAAATTGCCGCAGGATTTTATTTTATTATTTAGGTTTAGCAAATACGATAGTTTATATTTTTATTTTATAAATGATAAAAATATAACTAAAAAATAAGATCGTTAGATTATTTAATAGAGGTTATTCCTTTGTTACCTATATTCATGACAATGATGAACAGGGATAATTTTAATTTATTTTATTTTAGCTTAAATAAAGCGTTTACAAATTTCTGTAATATATCTTATAATAAAAATAATAAAAATAAATAATAAAAATAAAAAAACTTAATTTTGAAAGGGGGGATTTATGGTTTTCTATTTTTAGAGTATTTCTATTTAGTAGAAAAGGAGAGGGAATATGCGGAGAAAAAAGGTGCAAAATAGGTCTATTTCATTGGCATTAATTATTATTCTTTTAATTACTTTTATATCCCCAAATGGGAGTTTTTGGGGTTATAAGGTAGATATTGCTAATGCTGAAGAAAATAATTTAATTACTAATGGTGGTTTTGAAACAGGGGATTTATCAGGCTGGAACACAAGTGAGAGTCCAAAATTTAAAGTAACATTAGATGAATTCAATAAAGGTGATCATTCCCTGGAGGTAAGTGGTCCACAAGATTGGAACGGAATTAAACATACAGTAGAAGTTAAGCCGAATACAGACTATGTACTATCTTTTTATGGAAAAGGTGGAGGGGGAGCAGCGTATAAAGTATTAGCAGCTGATGAATCTACTATTACAGAAAATTATACCGTTGCCCAAGATGAATGGCTTGAGTATGAAGTGAGTTTTAATAGCGGAGAAAATAATAGTGTTATAGTTTACATTTCAGATTCAGGTCAAAAAGCATATTATGATGACTTTACTTTAGCAGAAGAGCTCGAAAATTTAGTTAGTAACGGTGATTTTGAAACAGGCGATTTTTCGGGATGGGATACAGGAGATAATCCTAAATTTTCCATATCAAGTGAGGAGAAAAACTCCGGTGAACATTCATTGGAGGTAAGTGGTCCGCAAGATTGGAACGGAATTAAGCATACAGTAGAAGTAAAGCCGAATACAGATTATGTACTATCTTTTTATGGAAAAGGTGGAGGAGGAGCTGCATATAAAGTATTAGCAGCTGATGAATCTACTATTACAGAGAATTATACCGTTGCACAAGAAGAATGGTTTGAATATGAAGTGAGTTTTAATAGTGGAGATAATGATAAAGTAATAATTTATGTTTCTGACGCTAGTGAAAAAGCATATTACGATGACTTTTATATTGGTGATCCAGTAAGAGGTGAACCCTTACCGTCAGCTCCAATTGTAAGTAACGTTATTATAACAGGAGAAGCGAAAGTAACAAAAAAAATAGTTGGAAATTATGAATATACTCATGAGGCTGGAATAAGTGAAGGATATTCTATATATCGTTGGCTACAATCTGATGGATTAGATGGAGAATATACTAAAATTCAAAAAGCAAATGGAAAAGAGTATGTTCCTACTAATGAATTAATAGATAAATATATAAAATTAGAGGTTACTCCTGTTGATACTGCTGGAATTGCTGGAGAACCTGTACTGAGTGATGCAATTGGTCCTATACAAAGTTCTAGCTTACTAGATGATTTGAAATATAAAATTGAGAATGCTGAGATAATTATTTCTGAGGCTAAAATTGGATCTAAGTACGGGGAATATTCCGAAGATTCGTACAATGAATTTAACCAAACAATATTAAATGCAAAAGATATTTCTGCTGACCCAGAATCGACAGAGGACATAATAAAAAATGAAATAGCAAAAATTGAAGATGCATTGATTGAATTTGAAAAAGCAAGAAATAAAATGGAATCTCCTTTTGATCATTTTATTTCCACCAAGGGTGATAAACTTTTTGATGGAGAAAAAGAATTCCGTTTTATTTCATATAATTATCCTGGAGCTTTGTACAATGAAGATGAGGCAGGAGGGATAATGCCCACAGCCTTTGAACAAGAAGATGCTATTAGAACAATCGAACAAGTTGGTGGGAAAGTATTTAGGACATACTCTTTAACAGTAAAGGACAAAAATGATTCTGAAAACGCTATACGACATATTACTGGTCCTGGACAAATAAACGAAGAAGCATTTAAATCTATGGATAAATTACTGCAGCTTGCTAATGAGTATGAAATTAGAGTAATTATACCTTTCATAGATAATTGGGATTGGCCACCGGGTGGAATTACAGACTTTGCACACTTTAGAGGTAAGGAGAGGTTAGATTTTTACTCAGACCCACAACTAATTGAAGACTTTAAGCTCGTTATGGAAAAGGTATTAAACAGAGTCAATAGTTATACAGGTGTAAAATATAAAGATGATCCAGCAATATTAGCATGGGAAACAGGTAATGAGTTAATGGCTGCACCAGAATGGATGAATGAAATTGCTGCTCATTACAAGAGTATTAATACTAATCAGTTATTAATTTCAGGGAACCAGATGGAATTACCTCATAATTATAAAAATATTACTGATGCGGCATTACAGGATCCAAACATAGATATTGTGAAAAGTCATTATTATAGCGGTAATTATGCAAACAAAGTAATAGAGGATAAAGCAAAAGCTTCCCAGAATGAAAAACCTTTTATAGTTGGTGAATTTGGATTTAAACCAACATCTGAGATAGAGGCTATGTTGGATGAAGTGATAAAAACGGGAACATCTGGAGCAATGCTTTGGAGCCTAAGACCACATAGTTTTAATGGGGGATTTATCCAACATGATGAAATGGTTGTTGATGGTATTTTATATCGTCCTTATCATTGGCCAGGAATGCCTTCTGGTGACTATTATGATGCTTCTAATGTAATGAAGTTACTGAGAGAAAAAGCATATGAGATTCAGGGTGAAGATACTCCAAAATTACCGATACCAGAGCAACCACCAGTCATGTTTGAATCTGATTCTATTTCTAATCTTAGATGGAGAGGATCAACTGGGGCTAGTTCTTATACAGTTGAAAGAAGTGCAAATCCTATAGAGGGATGGGAAGTTGTCGGTGATGGAATTCTTGATGATGTTGCTCCTGGAGAAGATATGTATGCAGATTTAACAGCAGTTTCAGGGAAAGAATACTATTACAGAGTAAAAGGTGTAAATGATAGTGGAGAAAGTCCTTATTCGAATGTAATAGGACCAATTGTTGCAAAATATATATTAAAAGATTCTTTGGATGATCAATCCAAACAATACTATTCTGATGATAAATCTATTACTTATAGAACTCCGAGTTCAATTTTATCATTCACTGTCGATGCTACT
Source organism: Metabacillus sp. YM-086 (assembly GCF_048059995.1). Classification (NCBI taxonomy): domain Bacteria; kingdom Bacillati; phylum Bacillota; class Bacilli; order Caryophanales; family Bacillaceae; genus Metabacillus; species Metabacillus sp. YM-086. Next base: position 29,110 of record NZ_JBLUOI010000057.1, read on the forward strand.
GCTAATGGGGGATCTGACTTTAAATTCTATTTATCAAGTGATGGAATTAAGTTTACAGAAGTTACTCCTGAAAAATTAGAATCACAATATAATTTTTCAAGTGTTGAAGTAGATGGTGCAAATCAATTGAAAATTGTATACCCTGATGGAAAAAAAGAAGCAGGAGAGATAAGGAATGTTTCGATTGAATATTTAGGAAATGGAACAGTATTAAAACCGGTTAAACCTTTAATTAATTCAGGCGTACTAGTTGATAATATGGATGATTTAACTAATATGTTTCTTTATAGTGACAATCTAGAATTTAATAATGAAAATAAAGAATTAACTGGCCAAGATCAATCAAAACTTGTTCGTACTAATAGTGAGGAAGCATTTATACAATATAGGACTATAGGAGATATGAATGCCATTAAACTAGAGACATTCAGTGAGTCTAAGCCTAGCGAAAGACAAGGTTTTACTTTCTTTATCTCTACAGATGGGGAAAAATTCGATGAAGTAACTGCTGAAATTAGTTATTTGGGTGGAGAATGGTATAAAACAAATTACAATGTTGAAAACCTCCCAACAAATGTGAAGTATTTGAGAGTGTATTTCCCGGAAGAAAATAATAATTCTCAAATAAGTAAGTTACAAATAGCGGTAGGTTCAGGTAAAATCTCATTTCCTAGTAAGCTACTCCCACATATTATTGATGCAGGAGAACATTACGGAGGAGAGAGTCTATTAGCAAAAGCCTCTTATTCACCAATTCTAAACGGTGGAGATGCTGCTATTGAACTTAACACTTCACCTAAAAATAGTGGTAATTATTCACTGAAATTTGATTATGATCTAGGATCAAAATCATTTGCTGGTTTAGAAAAAGAATTGGAAGTCTTAAATAGAAGTGCTTATGATACCTTGCAATTTTGGGTAAAGCCTGATGGATACAATCGAGATTTAACTTTACTACTAAAAACTGAAGATAATAAAGTTTGGAGAAAAAATGTTTCTATATCAGGTAATCAAAGCACATTTGTTAATATTCCTTTAGATAGTTTCCGACATATAAATAATGAAAACGAAAACATAGATGTTGATAAATTAAAAGGTTTTAGTTTAATAGTTCAGAAGAGTGATGCGCCTGTTAAAGGTAGTTTATTAGTTGATGATATAAGGTTTATACAAACCCGCATAATAGATAATTTTGACTCTTATGAGAATCAAAATGAATTTTTAAATAGGTATGGAAATCGCAATACAGGTGGAGGTACTATTACTGGCACATTAAGTGAAGAGTTCCAAGAAAGTGGGACGCATTCTCTAAAGCTTCAATATGATCTTACTGGACCTGGTTATGCTGGCCTAATAACAGCTTTGCCAAATGTTGATTGGACAGACTTTGAAAAACTTAGATTATGGGTGAAACCTGCGGCATCTTCTGTTAAATTTACTGTGCAAGTAAAAACTGGGTCTAATGAGGTCATGGAGGTCACACGAACTCTAGAAGGAGGGAAGGATCAGCAAATAATTGAGATTCCTTTTGAAGAGTTTGATTATCCAGCATGGTATGGAGGGTCAGGAGATTTAAATCCTAGAGAGATAATTGAATTTAATTTATATTTTGGTCTTGTTGAGGAGCCTGTCGGAACTATGTTTGTTGATTCTATAGAATTAGTTGAAAAAATTAATCCTGGAACAGAACCTGAAACGGACCCAGGAACAGATCCCGGAACGGATCCCGGAACAGATCCCGGAACGGACCCAGGAACAGATCCCGGAACAGATCCCGGAACGGACCCAGGAACAGATCCCGGAACAGATCCCGGAACGGATCCCGGAACGGACCCAGGAACAGATCCCGGAACGGACCCAGGAACAGAACCTGGAACGGACCCAGGAACAGAACCTGGAACGGACCCAGGAACAGATCCCGGAACAGATAAAGAACAAAACAATCCAGAAGCTCTTAACAATGAATTGCCACAAACTGCTTCTAGCATTTTCGATGTGCTAGTTATTGGTATTACTTTGTTACTAATAGGTGGAATATTAATATACACTAGGAAAAGTGTAAAATCATAACATCTAATTATAGAGTTGGCTTATTTTTCTGTTAAGCTAACTCTATTTTTTAGTCATTTAAATTATCAGGATTTAGGAAAGTAGTGAGTTTGAGAAATGAAATACTTTAAATTTATATTATTAGCTAAAAGTTTAAGGTCCATACTCAACAAAATACCTCTCATTAAAGTGGGGGGGAAACTAACGTTAAAGTCAAAATTATTAATATCAATTATCCTTTGCAGTGTTGTTCCAAGTATATTAATAGCGATTTTTGTTTACACAGTTTCGAAAGATTCAATAGAGAAGAAAGTAATCGATATGACAGATGAAATGGGTACCTTACTAACTCAGAACTTAGAGAGGACAATTAAAGATATAGAAGGGATTACATTAATACCTTATTCAAATATTGAATTAATGA
>NZ_JBLUOI010000058.1:0-31296 GCF_048059995.1 Metabacillus sp. YM-086
TATTGTCATTAAAGTGGTAAGATCTATTGAAGATCTGTAATCGAAATACATATGTTCTTACATGAATGATTTCTTAACACAATTCATGATTAATACTAGTTCTTTTTCGTAGATATTAAAAACAATGTGGAGAAAAAATGATACCAATAATTGTTCTATTTGCTTGTATAGGTTTAATTCTAAATCTTATAGGTATACGCATTTTAATTAGAGATGTCAGACAAACGATGAAAAAAATATAATGAAAAATAGTTACTTGGGGAAAGAATAAATACTTACTTCAATATGTATAAAGTTTGTTATCATACATCCTTTTTATCTTGTAACTCATATAGCTGTTTGTACATCAGAGTTTGTTTATGTCTACCATTCACAATTCACAGTTTTATAGGAGGTTCTTTTTGGTGAAGATGAGAAAAGCTGTAGTGTTTTTTACATTGGTAATTATTTCGGCAATATTAGCGGTTATTGGAACGTATTAGGTTGTATATTCACTATGATTTCCAATGTTTTTCCTAATAAGCTTAACAATTAAAACTCGGAAACTAATGAGTAGTTTAGAAAATATGGATAATTATTAATAAATAAAGCCAGCATAGATAGTGTGATATGCTGGTTTTATTACGTTATCTGATATATTACAAAATTCAGGTACTATTTTATAGACCAACCGATTTGCATCTTAAGTCTAGTCAAAAATGAGTTTTTATCTTGTAGGACATTGGAAAATAATACAGCAATTACAAATAATATAGATGAGATTCCTACCGCCTTAATCGATGGCGCAATTTTGGCTTTAGCGTAGTTTACAACAGGTAAATCAAAAAACGATGCAGTCGTCACCGTGGTTTCTCCTAAGGGGGAGGTGAATTCTCCAAATGAAACCAGCCGCAAATACTGTTCCCACCGTTAAAGGTAATGAAGCTCCCGTTGCTTGGGCTAACGATACTGCTAAAGGCATGAGTAATCTCCATGTACCACAAGATGAACCTATAAAATAACCAATAAAGACCCGAGCAAAAAAATTGTTACTGGAACTAAGGTTTTTGGTATAAATTTTCCTGCCGTTCCTGTAATAAATTTAGAAAAACCAAGGTCATCTGCCAAATCTGCTAGCGCCCAAACAAGAACTAATAATATAATTGCCATCATTAACTGGTTTCCACCGTGAAACATTAGCTCTGAAATCTTTTCTTTATGAAAGAGGTATAAGATTAAGGCAAAAATAACGGTGGCAAAAAAAGCAATTAACATGGCTTGAGTTGCATCTGCTTGTTGTACGGCATCTATAAATGAAATTGCTCCCTTACTAAGTCCATCTTGCCAAATGAGATAAAAGTGCTGGTTAAAAGTAAGAGTAGGGGAATTATAAGATTTAAATCTTTTGGTTGAAATTTTTTCCAATTCACTTTCAATACTATCTCTATGTACCTATTCCCCTTGGCATAAGCAAGTTTTGACCTCGTCACGTCAATATTATTCTTCACGGACTTCATAACTGGTTCAGTAGTCATAACTCTAAATTCACAATCCATAAAAGAAACAAGAACAGTTGCCCATGTAACGATCAAAGCACTTTTCTCAGTTTTAATACGCTTTTTTTACTACATTCGCAAATTCTTTAATGCCTCCAGTAACATGCATCATGCCAACAAGTCCACCAAAAACGAAAAGGAAAACGATAATAAGAAGATTTCCCCTGTCTACAAGGGCGCTAAAGATATAATCGCTCATTTTCTTTTAAAAACCCCTGGTTGGAATGAATATGAACCAACGAAAAGTCCCAATGTTAAGCCTACTAACACCTGACGGGTCAACATAGCTACAACTAAAGCAACGATAAACGGAATGATTGAAAACCAATTTTCCATTATATTACTCCTTTTTTATTGATAGACCTTCATTAATATTTTCAAAAAGATAAACATGAATTCAAAAAATACTGAACTAATGTACACTCCAAGTAACAGTATTAAACTTTAAGGTACGGCGGTTATTGGCCTTAAAAAGTAGTTATTAATATTCAGAAGTTATAATAGGGGTACCAATAGTCACTTTTATATTTTCATTAGAGTCATTTGAGTTTCTGTATACAATATGTAAGTTCATAAATTGATTATTTCCAAGAGGAAGTTTTGTGTTCCAACGATCAGTGTATGCAGATACTGATACGAAGTTTTTTTCGTTAAGACTTTGTAGCTTTTCACCGGAGAAACTCTTTAATAGGTTTGTAGCTTCTTCATATATAGGTTCATTTATCCTCGTAGTACCTTCAATCGTATAATACACAGAACCGTTCTCTATCTTTGACTTATATAGAGTTGAGATATTAGACCACTTTTTTTTGTCCCAGTTACTACCTTTTATATCGTAAGTAATACTTAAATTGTATTTATCTTTCAGAGGGAAGTATATAATAAGGATTTTTTCATTGATATCCAAATTTGATGATTCTCTTTCGCCAATAATTTTATAATGGCCTTCCTTAAATTGCGTTTTTGTCCATTTGAATTCTCTTTCTACACTTTTGATTTCCTTTATTCTTTTGTTTATATCAATTGTATTGGTATATTCTGTGATAGGTTCTTTTATATACATAGACCATTTATCTATTTCTATATTATGCTGTTTAGCAATCTCTGTTATTTGCATTAATTCATTATTATAATTTAAAAACGCTTTAGCTTCTTTTATAAAAACCGATATTACAAAAATACTACATAACAAAAATACAAGATTTGATTTTTTCATTGTTCTCAACTCCTCACTAAGAGGATAACCAATGAAAATAATAAATATACGTAGGTTTAATAGATTCTTAGATTTAAAGAACAGGTGTTTCACAAAATATAATGTTTCTTAATAAGAGGAGGGGGTAAATGAAAATAATGTAAGCGATATGAAAAACGTAAGTTAGTGAGTAATCAATGTTAATCAATTACGGAAATAGAAACACGAGAAGTATGACTAGTACATATAACTGTACTTATTGTGCCTTTGTGTTCATTTTTAAGCATACAGAAGTGATAAAAAAACAAAAAAATAAAAGGTTTGAAGAAAATGATAAAAAAAGTCAGATGCGTAATTCTGTTAATTCAATATAAAATGATCTTCTAGTCAAAACCACCCATTGGTTTTCCTATATAAATATACAATAAAAGAAAAAGGATGGCTAAAAGGAATAAATAATCCCTATTATAAACAAAAGGTCTTTATTAATCGAAACCTTTATTATCCATTTACAAAAGAAGAAGTAGAAAATCTTCATGTTAAAATAAAGTTGATAGAACCAAGAAAAGAGTGGAAAACCCCTGAACAAGTGCCTAGAATAGTCAGCAAGTTGTCTGTTCTATTTAAGGATGAACTTTTATTTGAGGTTCCTATTTATTATGATAATGGATAATGAAAGTAGGGTATGAAGCGGAAATAATGGCAGCAAATGCATACCTGGGAGGTCTGACAAACATGTTAGCACGCTACACTAGGTAAACCTATGCTTATTATAGATAAATAATCTATGTGAACAATACGTTCTCTTTAAGTAGGTGCTTTACTAAGTTCTCCTGAAGACCCCTAGGATTCACCATTTCTCCTTTTAAGGTAGGTACCATTGTGTATATTCTGTTTGACACAAACGGAATATTTTTTTATTATTAATTTATAATACATGAACACATTATCATATATTGGATTAGAACTGGTTAGGGTGATAATAATCTGAAATACCTTAATTTATATCTATTCTGATAGTAAACCTTGAATAATTAATGGTCATAACATAGTCATCAGGTAGAAAACTATAATGAACAAGGCTGGTAAGGAGGAACTTTAATGTCCGAACATAAACTAAAAGGTCTCTCTTGTGGAAACTGTGCAAGGGAAATGGAGGATGAAATAAATAAATTGGAGGGTGGCCAAGGCTCAAGAATTCTATACAATAGCAGCAAACTTATTTTAAATGATCAAGTTGATATCCAAAAAGTTGAGAAAATATTATCCTCTGATGGAGCGGTTATCTTAAGAGAAAACCATCATGAAAACTCAAGTTCTGGTCATAATCACGGTCATGATCATTCCCACACAAATAGTAAGCGTATGATAATGTTACTTGCCTCGTCAACATTTATTTTCTTAGCAGCTATTTATGCCGATACCCAACTTGATAATATCGTGCCTATTATCATGTATTTGGTTGCTGCAGCTGCCAGTGGATATCCTACCTTTATAAAAGGTGCAAAAAATCTTTTCAAATTAAAATTTAATATTGATACATTAATGACGATTGCCTTAGTAGGTGCATTCTCAATTGGAGAATGGAAAGAAGGAACGTTAGTAGCTATTCTATTTGGAGTAAATGAACTACTTGAAGGATTAGGAATGGAAAAAGCTAGAAAATCAATGGAAGAACTACTAAAGGTAGCTCCTAAAGAAGCGACCTTGATCGATAATGGTCAAGAGCGAATCGTGGCAATTGATACGCTTAAAGAAGGTAACTTGGTCCTTGTTAAATCTGGACAAAAGATTCCTTCGGATGGGATCGTTGAATCAGGTAAAAGTTCAGTAAATGAAGCAGCTATTACCGGAGAATCAATGCCGGTTGAAAAAGAAACGAATGAAAAAGTTTTTGGTGGAAGCATTAATAATGAAGGTGTTTTAAAAGTAAGAATAACGAAAGAATATAAGGATTCTTCTTTGGCTAAGATACTACATTTGGTAGAAGAAGCTCAAGAAACAAAAACACCTACAGAACAATTTATAAATCGTTTTGCAAAATATTATACACCAATTATCATGGTGATTTCAGCATTAGTAATGCTAGTACCACCACTTTTATTTAATGGGGACTGGGGATCATGGTTCTACCAGGGTTTAGCTGTTCTGATTGTAGGCTGTCCATGTGCCTTAATTTTATCTTCCCCGATTGCAATTGTTTCTGGTATAGCTCACAATGCCAAGAACGGAATCCTTGTGAAGGGTGGAGTTTTTCTTGAACAACTTGGGAAAATTGATACGATAGCATTTGATAAGACTGGTACCTTAACGAAAGGTCATCCTTATGTAGAAAAAACGGTTGTATATGACGAAGGGGAATTTTTTCATATTGCAGGATCTATAGAGAAGTCTTCTTCTCATCCGATAGCAAATGCCATAATGGATAAGTTAAGTGATTTAAATGTTTCTTATACTGATCCAGAAGAAATCAATACTATTTCTGGGCAAGGTGTAGCAGCAGTCATTAATGGGGTTGAATATAAAGTAGGTAATGAAAAAAGTATTAACTTTATTCTCCCTGCTGAAGTATCAGAAAATATTAGTTCACTAAAAAATGATGGGTATACACTTGTGATAGTTGCAAATAATGAAAAAGTGTTAGGGTTATTTGGGATTATAGATGAAATTAGACAAGAAAGTAAGGATATTATAGGAGAACTTTATTTAGCAGGAATTAAAAATACTGTTATGTTAACAGGGGACCATACCAAGACTGCAGAAAAAGTAGCAAAGCAAATAGGCCTAACAAAATATTATGCGAGTCTTTTACCTGATGAAAAAGTTACTAAAATAAAAGAACTAACTAAAAGTGGTAAAGTTGCTATGATAGGAGATGGTATTAATGATGCTCCCGCCCTAGCAACAGCTGATCTGGGGATTGCAATGGGGAAAGGGACAGATAGTGCGATTGAAACGGCTGATATTGTATTAATGCAGGATCATCTAGGGAAACTTCCATCCGCAGTAAGAATTGCAAAAAAGGTTAATAAAATTATTAAATTAAATATAACATTAGCCTTAGGACTCAAACTAATTGCTTTACTGTTAACGATTCCAGGTCTGCTTACATTATGGATTGCAATTCTTTCAGATATGGGTGCAACAATATTAGTAACCTTAATAAGCCTAACGATAATGATTGAAGATAGGAAGTAATTGAAGACTTTCATATGAGTATTAAGGTTTTTAATTTTTATCTGTAATATTAATAAAAGGTTAGTGGGACATCTAGATTGAAAGTTCCACTAACCTTTTTATTTTACTAACGAAAAAGACATAAGAATGATCACGGTGTTTATGACGTCCATGTCTATGTGGAGCCTAACTAATTAAATGATCTTCCATGCTTTTATTTATAAATAAAGCGTTGCTTGAAAAACGTGTCTGTGGAGTATTTACAAACCATAGTAATAATATGACAGTTCTGTATATGTTATAAAGAAAACGGTGACCGGGGGTAAAATGTAGTGTTTATTTAGAAAATGACACTCAATTAATTCTCTATTGTTAAAAAAGGGAAGTGCTTGATCTAAGACTGATGATAAATATAAGAAATTTTTAAAATAGCTGTCTATTTAGTAACAGGTTCGGTTTTCAAGTGCAAAATTTAAAAATGCAGTAAAATAGGTAGTTTAGATATGAAGTGCAATTAGACTACCTATAAAGTTAAAAAGTATTTAACAACGCAATGTCCCACATATTACTGACATTGCATATGTCATGAATTTTTGAAATTTAATTTGAATTTAATTATACTTTATAAAAATACCTGAATAAGTTAATTACTATATATAGCCTGTATAATTTTTAATGAAGCCTTAATAGGGGGATAACATGATCGATAATAATTTAAAGAAAGCTGAAAGAGGCGTATGGATAAGTATTTTAGCTTATATCATTCTGTCAGGAATTAAATTAATCGCAGGTTATACTGGGAATTCAAACGCATTAAAAGCTGATGGGTTAAACAATTTAACGGATATTATAGCATCAGCAACTGTTTTAATTGGTTTAAGGTTTGCACAAAAGCCTGCGGATGAGAATCATAAATATGGTCATACAAAAGCAGAAACAATCTCCTCACTAATAGCTGCTATAATTATTTTTATGGTGGGACTACAGGTTGTTATAGAAGCTTTTAACAATTATTTCTCACCCACAGATAATAAACCAGAATTATTTACTGGATTTATCGCTTTATTGAGTGCTGTATTTATGTACTTAGTATATAGATACAACAGAAAATTGTCCATAGAGCATGAAAGTAAGGCACTTTATGCAACTGCTCAGGATAACCGTTCAGATGCTTTAGTTAGTTTCGGTGCATTTATTGGAATTGTTGGGGCATATTTAGGGTGGGTCTTTCTAGATTCTGTTACAGCTGCAATAGTTGGTTTTATTATTTGTCATACTGCTTGGGACATTTTTAAGGAAGCAGTTCATGAGCTAACAGACGGCTACGATGCTGAGAAGCTAAAAGAGATAGAAGAACTAATTAAAAATACACCTGGAGTAAAGTTCGTTAAGGATATAAAGGCTCGGGTATACGGTAGTCAAACTACTGTAGATGCAATTGTCTACGTTAAATCAACTCTCACAGTTATTGAAAGCCATAATATAAGCGACAAAATTGAACAAAACCTTCGAGACAGGTACAATATAAAAAGCGTACACATACATATTGAGCCATATTATTATAAAAACTAGGAAAGTATTCAAAGTCCTATAAATTGAGTTATAATGTTATATATAAGTAATGTTGATATTTTAGAAAATAATATAAAATCTATTAAGAAAATATATGAAATATTTTAAAAAGTTAAATAACCTTTTGAAATCTAATTATGTATTTTTAATTTACTATAAATGGGAATAGAGGGGGGATTGTCGCCAATAATTTGATTTATTTGACTTAATTATTCAAGAGATAAACGGCCTAAATCGTATTATTTAGGCTAGCTAGTTTTTTCTAGTTAAAGCTTCTGCACAACATAGACATACCTTAGCACATTGTTTTGCACTTTCGCTAATACATTCATAGAGTCCTGCACTAGACATACAAACATCCCCACAAGCTTCACAAAGCTCACCACAAAACTGACTGCCTTTTTGTGCAAAACTTGAGACAATTGTAAAATAATAAAGACAATCTCTTAGTGAACCGAATGAGCTTCTTTAATATTGGTTCCCAACTCGTATAAATATGTCTTTTTGTATACCCCATGCACATTTAAAGCAAACAGCTTCTTGGTAAATTAAAATTTTAACTTTAATCTTGTTTTTCAAAATAAAAAGATGAATGCATATTGTTCTTTGAACTCAACACATTCCTTTAACTCCCAAAAACGCTCCAATAATCAACAAAAGTAAAACATTAATATCTTATTTATAGTCAAATAAAAACCTCCAGCTACTTCAGAATTAGTTGTGCCTCAAGTACCTTATTTTCTCTAAAAATAACCAACAACCATCTTAGTAAATTGATATGAAGTAAATTAAGTTATTGGACAATGATAATAAATGAATATATCCCCAGAAAATCACTTTTCTTAAACAAAAATTAGAAACCTTTAATTTGTATGGTATCTCATTATAAAAAAGATAGGGATTACACTCCCTATCTGGTTATTTCTGTCTTAATAGTCTCATGCTATTTAAAATAACAATCAAAGCTGCTCCTGTATCACTTAGAACCGCCATCCATAGAGTGAGGTACCCAGGGAAGATTAAAAGTAACGCAATAAACTTTGTAAGAAGAGAAAACCATACATTTTGCTTAATAATCGTCAAGGCTTTTCTACTTAGTCGAATCGTATGAGGGAGTTTTTCTAAATTATCGGCCATTAACACAATATCAGCTGTTTCCATGGCAGTATCCGTACCGGCTCCCCCCATAGCTATCCCTAAGTCTGCTGTTGCGAGGGCTGGTGCATCATTAATACCATCACCAACCATGGCTACACGTTTTCCTTCTTGTTGAAGTTTTTGTACAGCCGTTACTTTATCTTCAGGTAACAATTCTGCAAAATAACGATCAACTCCCGTTTGTGAAGCGATTTTTTTCGCAGTTCCTTCATTGTCTCCGGTTAACATCACCATTTCTTTTACGCCAACTTGTTTCAATTTCTCAATGGCTTTAACAGTGATATTTCGAATTGCATCTGAAACGGCAATGACTCCTAAAACTTCTGAACGAGTACCAACAAGAACAAGAGTATTTCCTTCTTGCTGTAATCGTTTAATTTCTTCTTCAATCCCCGTAAGAGATAAATTGAAATCATAGTATAATTTAGGGTTTCCAGCAAAATATTCGGTACCGTTTATAGTCGCTTGGGCACCTTTACCTACGATTGCTCTAAAGGAATCACCTTTCATCACTTGTATATCTTTTTCATCTGCATAAGCTGTTATCGCTTTTGCAATAGGGTGATTCGAATGTTCCTCAATAGTACGGGCAATGGCAAGTAATTCATTTTCACTCCCCTTTAGAGGAATAATTTGTGAAACCCTTGGTTTACCTTCGGTTAAGGTTCCCGTCTTATCGAATGCAATGGCATTAATAGCTCCTGCTTTCTCTAAGAATGTACCACCTTTGATTAAAACACCATTTTTTGCTGCATTTCCAATTGCTGAAACGATAGCTACAGGGGTTGATATCACTAAGGCACATGGACAAGCGACAACCAATAGCGCTAATCCTTTATAAGCCCACTCAGCCCATGTTCCGAAACCTAATAATGGGGGTACTATCATTATGAGTAACGCTAATGCAAAGACAATTGGCGTATAGACGCTTGCAAAACGGTCAACAAAGGCTTGTGTAGGAGCTTTCTTTTCTTGTGCTTCTTCTACAAGGTGAATAATCTTAGCAATAGCTGTATCTTCAACTAATTTCGTTACTTTTACCTCTAGTGAACCACTTTCGTTTACCGTACCGGCAAATACCGAATCACCAACTTCTTTATCAACGGGAATAGACTCACCTGTAATTGGAGCCTGATTAACACTTGAAACACCAGCAATAATATCTCCATCTAACGGAATCTTCTCTCCCGGTTTAACGATGATGATATCATCTACTGATATCTCTTCTACAGGCTTTCTTATCAATTGATCTCCTAGTTTCATCAAGGCTTCAGAAGGTGCAAGATCCATTAAACTACGAATTGATTCTCTTGTTCGCTCAATCGATTTATTTTGGAGTGTATTACCTAATGCAAATAACCATACCACAGTAGCACCTTCAAACCATTCTCCAATAAGTGCTGCTCCAATGGCCGCAACTGACATTAAAACATTCATATCTAACGAAAGACTTTTTATCGCATAAAAGGCACTTCTTGCTGGCTTGTATCCACCAATAACAATAGTTGCTGCGTATAATAGTGTAATTAGCATTGGTGAAACATCAGCATAGGATCCAAAAAAGCCAAATGCTAACAGAAGACCGGAAATGGTCGTTAATGGTGCACCTTTATTACTTTCTTTTTCAGTTGAATTGTTCTTTAAGGTTGGGGATGCTTTGAAACCAGCCCTTTCAACTTCTTTAATAATCTCATTATTATTCGATTCATGAATTATCTGCATTTTTCCAGTTGAAAAGTTTACACTAACTTCTTTAACTGCTGGATTCTTTCTAAGGTGTTTTTCGATTGTTGCTGCGCAAGCACCGCAATCCATTCCTTCTACTTTAAAAATTTGAACGTTATTATTTTTTCGTTGATTTATTTCAGTCTGAAACCCTAACTTTTCTACTTGTTTTTCAATTTTATCGCCTAGAGAAGGGAGGCTAGTTTCTACCTGCATTTTTCCTGCACTATAATTTACTTTAACATTTTCGATTCCCTCAATTTTTGAAAGACTTTTCTCAATCGTTACTGCGCATGACGGGCAATCCATTCCTTTGACTTGGTATTCAAGTTTCTCTAACGATTTTGCAGTTGTAGAAGGTTGTGGATTTTCCTCTGTAGAATAGCATTCTTTATCACTACAGCACGTAGAAGTCTTCATAACTTCGTATTCCTGAATATCAGGTCCTTTTTCATTATTTGGACATTGGTCATCTTTACAACAAGATGACTGAACCACTTCTTCTTTTTCAGCCGATGTAGTTCCATTAATTTCACAAGATCCATCTTTGTAGCATGAATCCTTTTTAGGATTTTCTAAGGTAAGAGGGATGGTAACTTCTTTTGTTTCTGAACATCCATTATCTGAACAACAAATTTTTGATTTTGTAATTTCTTCTTCAGCCATTTCTCTCACCCTTCATCTGATATCCGTGCTGGATTAATTTCACATTGCTCTATATCCTGTTCTACAATGCTCAAGACTTCATCAAACATATTTAACAATTGTTTCATTTTATTATTTCTTAACGAATAGTACATGTATTTACCTTGCTGACGACCAACGATAATACCGCACCCTTTTAAACATGCTAAGTGCTGAGAAACATTAGATTGATTTCCATTAATCTCTTCAACAATTTCGGAAACGGTTTTTTCCTTATCTTTTATGCATTCCAAAATTAGAAGCCTTGTTTTATCAGCAAAACCCCGAATAAATTTGGTTTTCAAATTTATATCAACAGTAGCCATCCTGTACTGCACCTCCATCAAATTAGTTATTAGTAATATAATACTGTGTATTATATATATTAGTGAATACTAATTTGTAAGTCAATCATTGAATTCTTTTTATTCTAAAAAATAACAGTTGAATAATTCATATCTTGTAAATCATGAATACATTATTTTATCCTTAACTTAAGAATCCGTGGAAAATTAAGGGGATAACAAAAAAGAATGTTGCTAGGTAAAAACTTTCTTGGGTCATGATCATACACTTTATTTTGATATTTCCTTACACATTAATTTTTACGCCACATTACAAGTTTCGGAAGGAATTGAAGCTTTAGCTTTAATGTTGAATAGATATCAAAAACTAAAGGAGATACATACGATAATTTAAATATACGTCGCCTTTTCGCATGTAATAGGAGATATGCTAGCTTTATAGGAGCTTTTGATACACCACATATTTGGGAAATCCTAAGCCCTAATGTTAAGTGTTTTGTTGCCTATTTTGTTTTTTATAAGTGCATGGAATGGAAGTAAACGAAGGGCTCATTCAATATAAATTGAAGCGATTCGATATAGTTAATATAAAAGGAAAGTTATTAATTTGAATATAGGTTTAACCGTTATTAATAATATGTATATTTAGGTAATTACTTTTGATTACCTAGCGCATAGCTATAGGTTGAGGATGTAAATCTGAAAAAAGGGGAATATCATTGGCATTAGGATTAAATGTTAACAAAGTGTGTCGGGATAAATGATTGAAAGAGAAAAGTATATATTTTCATTTGACATATATATTAGCAAAGGCTAATATCAAGTGTATATTACCCTTACTTAATTATACCTTTTACAAAGGAATTGAAAGGAGATTTTGATAAAAGTAGAATCCAATTGTAGATCTTACGGGATAGATTCTAATTGTAAAAGTAATTCGTAGTGTAAATCAATCATGAATCATAACAGATGTATATTCTATCGGGACATCGCTTTATTCAAAATCATCCTTCTGAGTTGAATTTTTAGTTAGAATAATAAAAATTTTGAATGCTAGTTGATAGATCTTATAGCGAGCAGGGGATTTTAAAACTTCTCTGCTCCTTTTTGTACGCAATGCATTAATCAGAATTAAAAGCTCTAGATTAAATGTTGTGTTCTAGTACAATTCTGAGAAATAAAAAATGTACTATATCCATCCACTATTTTCCTCGAGTTAACTAGAAATAAGGAGGAAGTGAGATAAGTGCATCTTGAATTCTTTTGTTTAAGGATTACAATGTTAGCTACTGTACTACATAAGTTTTGGCAAGCCCATAGAACATTTAGGTGTGGAAAGCCATTACAGCTGTCTTTCTCACGGGTGGATTTTTGCTAAAAGATTACGATTTCTATTCTTTTACAGCTCGGTATTTTTTAGTATGAAGCGTTACTGTGTATTGCTAGTGTTCTTGCCATTGAATAAAGTAATAAATCGTTAGGAGTTTTTGTGATGAAACATGTAGAATGTGAATGTGGTCATGCCAATCCACATGGAACAGTACTTTGTGAATCATGTGGGAAACAATTTCAGGAGGATACACCAAACAAATCATTTGATATGTGTTATGAAGGAAGTGCAAGGCGGTCACAAACGTATAAAAAGTCAGTTGTCGATAAAATTTGGAACTTTTTCTCATCCGTTAAAGTAGGGGTTTGGATAATTGTTCTTCTTTTAATTGCTTCCGCAATTGGAACAATTTTTCCTCAAGAGATGTATATTCCCCCAACTGTTGTCCCACAAGAGTTTTATAAAGATGAATATGGATTTCTTGGACAAATGTATTATGAATTAGGTTTTCACAATCTGTATGGTTCATGGTGGTATTTTTTATTAATAGCATCTCTTGGAGTTTCACTTGTAATCGCAAGTTTGGATCGGTTTATTCCATTGTATCGCGCTTTAAAAAAACAAGGGATTACACGTCATGAAAGCTTCATGCGCAGACAACGCCTCTTTAGTGAAACAAATGTGGAAGAGAATATTGATGAACAGCTAGATTCCGTAATATCCAAATTGGAGAAAAAACGTTACCGTGTTCGTAAAGAAAATGGAAATATTCTAGCCGAGAAAGATCGGTTTTCACGATGGGGCCCTTATGTAAACCATATCGGACTTATTATCTTCCTAATTGGGGGGATGCTGAGATTTGTTCCAGGAATGTACGTAGATGAAATGCTTTGGATTCGTGACGGTGAAACAGCTATTATTCCAGGAACCAATGGAAAATACTATTTAAGCAGTGACAAGTTTATTATGGAAACCTATCAAAAAGAACAAGAAGATAAAGTTTTCGCAAATACTCTTTCACGAGTTGGAGATGGAAGTATCGTCAAAAACTTTCAAACAAATGTTACTTTGTATGAGCGAAAAGGTGAAATAATTCACGGGGCAGAACCTGAACTTAAGAAAATAAAAGATGAACAAATCAGAGTTAATTACCCCTTAAAACATGATTCATATGCTTTTTATCAAACGTCTTATAAATTAAATGAGCTAAATAAGTTTATTTTTAGTTTAGTAGATAAAGTGACAGAAAAAAGTTTTGGTCAGATAACAGTAGATTTGCTGGAACCAAAGAAGGAGTATGATTTAGGTAATGGGTATAGAGTTAAAATTACAACTTATTTACCTAACTTTTATTTTAATAATGAAGGTATACCTGATACAAAAAACCGAGTTCCCGACAATCCAGCATTTGTATTTAACATGATATCCCCTGAGAATCCACAAGGTGAAAAAAGCTTTGTTGCCATTCAAAAAACAATTGAACCAGACGGGGAAAATCAATTAAAAATGAAATTTGAAGGTGTAGAAACGAAAAACCTGTCAGCCCTTACAGTTCGGAAAGATCATACGTTATGGTTTCTTGGTCTAGGAGGAGCTATTTTCATGATTGGAGTTATTCAAGGTATGTATTGGAATCATAGGCGTATATGGATTAGACGGAATGGTGAAAGCATATTAATTGCGGGACATACAAATAAAAATTGGTACGGAATTCGAAATGAAATGAACAGTTTTTTAAAAGAAACCTGCATTCAAGAACTAACCGATCAAACAAACGAGAAAGTCCAAAATTCGTAAAGGAGGAGAAGATGTGGTATCTCTTAGCAGTAACTTACTGTATGCAGCATTCTTACTATATCTAATTGCAACATTTCTATTTGGAGGAGCCATTCGAGATAAGAGAAAGCAATACGAAAAGCCAAGCAAATGGGCGAAATTCGCAATAACTGTCACCATTTTAGGCTTTATCACTCATCTCGGTTATTTTGTCACAAGATGGATTGCTTCTGGACATGCACCGGTAAGCAATATGTTCGAGTTTATAACGGCATTTTCTATGATGTTTGTATTAGCATTCATCATCCTTTATTTTTTATATAAAGTAGCCATTTTAGGTTTGTTCACTTTACCAATTACATTATTAATTATTGCTTATGCAAGCATGTTCCCAACAGACATTTCTCCTTTAATACCAGCATTGCAAACGGATTGGCTTGCCATCCATGTAACAACAACGGCACTAGGTTCGGCAATTTTAGCCAGTAGTTTCATTGCAGGTGTCATTTATTTACTTCGTTCTGTTGATCAGACGAAACGCTCAAAGGAAACTTTTTGGCTAGAGGTTGTCATGTACACGATTGTGGCAACACTTGCTTTTGTAATTATTACAAGTGTTTTCAGAGGAATGGAGTATGAAGCCGTCTATAAATGGGTTGATAAAAATGATCAAGAGGTTGAAATGACATATAATCTACCTTCAATTGTAGGACCGAATCAAGGTGAATTACTTACAAAAGGTAAAATGGAAGCTATTGTTGAGATACCAGCTATTATCGCCGCAGGAAAATTAAACACAGTCATCTGGTCTGCTGTAACAGGCTTATTATTATATGGGGGGTTAAGACTGATTTTAAGAAAAAGAATTTCTGCAGCTCTTCAGCCATTAACGAAAAACATTAAACTTGATTTGGTTGACGAAATTGGATACAGATCCGTAGCGATAGGTTTTCCAATATTCACTTTGGGAGCGCTCATTTTTGCGATGATCTGGGCTCAAATTGCATGGACACGTTTTTGGGGATGGGATCCAAAGGAAGTATGGGCCTTGATAACCTGGTTATTTTATGCTGCGTATTTACATTTGCGACTTTCTAAGGGCTGGCAGGGTGAGAAATCAGCATGGCTCGGAGTCATAGGTTTTGGAATTATTATTTTCAACCTAATTTTCGTTAACCTTATTATTGCCGGCCTACATTCTTATGCCTAATAGAGTAAACGAAAAGGTTTATTTGAAAATAATTAATTTAGGACACTAGGTTGCTAATGTAATATGTCGATATTTAAGAGTTAAAAAGGAGAATTCATATGAAAAATAAACGAAATAGAACTATTATTCGGTTTAGTCTCTTACTGATTATGATTTCAGCCATAGCTTACACTCTTTATCAGAATTTCTTCACTGAAAAAACTCGAGTTCAAGTAGGGGATCGAGCACCCGACTTTGTGCTTGAAGATATGAAGGGAAATAAAGTTCAGCTGTCTAATTTGAATGGAAAAGGTGTTTTCTTAAATTTTTGGGGGACATGGTGTAAACCGTGCGAGAAAGAAATGCCTTATATGGAAAGACAGTATAATCACTTTAAAAATCTTGGTGTAGAAACATTGGCTGTTAATATTGCAGAAAGTGACGTTGCAATTGAAGCTTTTGTCAATAAACATGACCTTACATTTACTATTCTAAAAGATAAAGACCGATCTGTTACCGAAGCCTATGATATTACCCCAATTCCGACTACGTTTTTAATTGATAAAAATGGAAAAATAGTAAAAGTGATAACAGGAAGTATGACGGAAAGAGATATTGCAAACTATATGGAACTTATTAAACCATAGTATTTAATTTAACGTTGGGTGGTATCATTTTGGAACAGCTAAACTTATTTCTAGCGTTTGGGGCCGGTTTTTTATCGTTTTTATCTCCTTGTACATTACCTTTGTATCCTGCCTTTCTCTCTTATATTACTGGAGCATCCTTAAATGATCTAAAAAAGGAAAAAGGTATTTTCAAAAGAAAAGCGATTGTGCATACCATCTTGTTTTTAGTTGGTTTTTCAATCATTTTTTTAGCATTAGGCCTATCTACTTCTTTTATTGGTACGTTTTTTAGTGAGTATCAGGATTTACTAAGGCAATTGGGTGCCATTATTATGGTGTTCTTTGGCTTAGTTATTACTGGCGCTCTTAAACTTGATTTCTTACTTTCTGATAAGAAAATTCAATTTCAAAAGAGACCTTCAGGTTACACCGGATCTATTTTAATAGGTATGGGGTTTGCAGCTGGATGGACGCCTTGTACAGGGCCTATCCTTGCAGGTGTCATTGCATTAGGTGTAACAGACCCAGGAAAAGGGCTATTATACATGCTTTTCTATGTCTTAGGTTTCTCTATTCCTTTTCTAGTCATGTCATTATTTATCGATAAGATGAATTTTCTTAAGAAAAGAAGTTCAACGTTTATGTTTATTGGTGGTATTTTAATGATCATCATGGGAGTATTGTTGTATTTTAATATGATGACAAAAATTATTGCCGTCTTAACTAGTTTATTCGGCGGGTTTACTGGATTTTAATGTAATAAACTAATATAAATCCATGTCAAAAGCCATAAAAGCTATAAATAAGATTTTAAAAGAATTTGTCATTCTTATGACCAATTTTCACCAGAAGGAGTTTATTGAAGATTACAATTCCTGCGATATTAATCATTTTTTTCTTATCAGCATCTGTTCAAAACACAAACACAGCGAGCGAACCAACCATTATTGAAGCTCGTGTTACTTATGGAAAAGATAATGTTCAAGATGTAAAAGTGGATTTTGAGGTATGGGAAGACGGGGAAAAAGACCATGAGATGATAAATGATGAAAATAAAGGAGATGGGATTTAACAATAAACTTTGATGCAGGAACCTATAACGTATTGCTCATACCTATGCAAAAGATATGCACACGATGCCTAAGCTTCAATTTAAAATAAAACATTTATAATGAGAAGGGGAGAATTATTTCACCTTCCTTATTGTGAAAGACTACTAGTTGATTTTTAGTATTATAAATGTGTAAGTTCTTAACAATTAATTTGTGAAAAGTATTTGAATAAATCCGGTAACCCCTTTAAAATTCAATATTAAATGTTAGAATTACTTGAATAGTATTAAAATTGGCTAAAAAACAAATAGAAAGGTAATATAATGGCTAAAAATAGAACAAATTCACCCTTTAAATTTGCAGTTATTCTCACTTTAGTAATTTTCACTTTATTGTCATCTCTGGTTGTTTTTAATAATATGAAGTCTGATACAAACAATAATGTTAGCTTTGATAAGCAACCATCCATAGAGGGGCAGCCTACATTAGGTAAGTCTGATGCTCCAGTAACAGTTGTCGAATTTGGTGATTTTAAATGTCCTGCTTGTAAAGAGTGGGGAGAAACGATTTTCCCTCAATTAGTAAAAGAATACGTTGATACTGGAAAAGTGAAATTCTCCTTTATAAATACTTTGTTTCATGGGGAAGAATCTAATTTAGGTTCCTTAGCAGCAGAATCAGTATTTGACCAAAACCCCGATGCTTATTGGGATTTTCACAAAGGACTTTTTATAGAACAACCAAGTGAAAACCATGATGCATTATGGATAACCAAAGAAAAAATTCTTGAGGTAGCATCTAAAAATGTTCCTAATATTGATTTAGAAAGATTAAAATCAGATATTCAACAACAATCAAAGATAGAAGAAATAAATCGTGATACTAAATTAGTAAAAGAGTTTAAAGTAGAATTGACACCGACTATAATGGTGAATGGAACAATGCTTGAAGATCCTTTTGACTACGAAAAAATTAAGAGCCTTATAGAAAAAGAAATAGAAGGTAAGTAATAATTATGGTAAGTATTAGACAGTATTCTATATATATAGCTTGGTTAGTCTCAATTGTGGCAACGTTGGGAAGTCTTTATTTTAGTGAAATACGTGGATTTGTACCATGTGAATTATGTTGGTATCAACGTATTTTAATGTACCCATTAACCTTAATACTTGGAATTGGAACATTTCAAAATGATGTTTCCGTAAAAAAATTTGTTTTACCAATGGCTATAACTGGTTGGTGTATTTCCCTTTTTCATTATTTGGAACAAAAAGTTCCTGGATTTGCGGAAATCAAGCCTTGTACCAACGGTGTTCCTTGCAATGCTGAATACATTAATTGGTTTGGTTTTATTACTATTCCATTTTTGGCATTAACTGCTTTTTCTCTTATAATTGTGTTTATGTTATTGGCAAAATCAAATAAATAGAGATCATTTAATACAGAGAGAGGTCATCATTCCTCTCTTTTTTTGTTTGCCAGGCATGGCAACAGTCTAGGAGGTGAAATTCCACTGTGGGGATGGATATACACATAGACTAACCACTAATGAAGCGCAAGGTACAAGACCTAGTAATACTAGTGGAGTTTCCTCTGCAACAACTCCAGCACTGATAAATGTAACGATAGAGATCCAATTATCAATTTAAATCTATAATAATTTGTTAGAGGAACTAAATTAACCACCATTTCCCTTTTAAGGTAAATGATTCTTCTGCAGATGTAATAGGAGAAAAAGAGAGAAGGTAAACGAATTGTAGATAAGACTAGACCAAAAAACTAATCTAAAATTTCTTTATCCGACTTCAAACTTCAAAAACCATTTTAGTTTAACTTGAATAATTTAAATACTGATTCCTTCAGTTTAATCAAATAGGAAATCGACTTTTTTAATTGACTAGCTTGCTTTGTTGGCTGTATCCATTTGTTATAGATAAGTTTTATAACATCTTAGAAGTTTTGAGATATCTTGCTATTTTTCTTTGTCCACAGTTAAACCTAGTGCTTAGAGAACATAATGCTCTAAGCATTATTGCTGCAGCACCAAAGATATCAATTCTTGACTTCTAAATGGAAATTTATAAAGGGTAGTTAATAGTTGGATAACATAGTAATGAGAAGGACAAATACCCAATATCCGCCATCATCTTAACTATATCTCACTGTACTTGGCTTCCCTTTCTAACATAAATATTTGCTTTTCTGGTTTTCTGTGAACTTCTGCTGGACCTATAAAGGAACTATATAGAATGGTTTTGTGATGGCTAGTGTATTAATATAGATTGAAACATAAAAAAGGCCACTATTTAATTTTATAATAGTTACCTATCACCTATCACGGAACATCCATTTTAAATAAATTAAATCTGAAAAACTGATAAAATTGGAATTAAGCTACGAAAAGTATACTTATGATACTATCAAAACCTAATTTATTTATATTTAGGCTCTATTATTTACCGAATTTCAATTAAGCCTTTAGTAACTTATGTTTTTGAATGTGGGGGGTTAACAAACCTATACTACCTATATGATTCTTAATATAACTTAATTGTTTCTGAATTGAAAAAAAGTATAAATGAACTTGATTTTTGGTGAAATTACCTATTACAAAGTGGTGTTTTTTTCAGTAAAATATATTATAGGGAATTTTATTAAAACAAAATACGTTAGGAGTAAAATTGATGAAGAACAGGTTAACCTGTTTCGTTCCTTTTCTCTCAATCTTGTTTATCATTCTTGGCTGTTATTCACCATCTGATGTATCAGCAGCAACTTCTTATGATCAAGTAGAGAAGTTAGTAAACGAAGCAGTAACAGAAGCGGAGAACCTTGAACCTTATTACCGTATTAAGTCTTTAAAAGGTATTGGTGTTTCCACTTCATTCTCAGAGAAATACGATCAAACTCTAGCATCTATTAATGATGCTCAAGCTTCGATTTACACATTGAGTGATTCAAGAAAAAAACAATTGCAAGAAAAACTGAATTGGGCAAATGAATTACGCCTTCGTGCTGCGTATTTTATTGACAGCTCAAAGCACGGAGCTATTCTCCGTCAGTATTTAGCAGAGTTTGAAGCAGCAATCAGTAAGGGAAGCATTAGTCAGGTTGATCGTCTATATGACAGGTATTCTACTAAGATTAGGAAAGTGGAAGAAACAATTGGTAAGGTTTATGGACCTACCTCTCGTAAAGTGATGTTGGATTATTACATAACTCCTTCTAAAATAGCAAAAGAGCGTGTCATCTACGAGGTTTCGCACTATCGATTACTTAACAAAATAAGTTCGCAAATACAACAAAAGCAGCTCTCAGATGCTAACTCAAACTTTGGTGTATTGAGTAGGCTGAAAAGAAGAGCGATCGAGATTAAACAAGCTGGTGGTTATGCTAGCTTACCAAGTACAATTAATCAAACGTTGGTTCAAATGGAAGCAACCAATAAAAAGAATTATGATAGCGCAAAGGGTAGCTCAGGAGATCCTAGTACCGCTCCTGTCCAAGCTGTTGTAACAGCGAGTGCTTTAAATGTTCGTTCAGAGCCAACCGTTGATTCAGATGTTGTGGGTAAACTATATAATGGAGACGTTATTACCGTTTATGAATTTGTTGGTGATTGGGCAAAAACGAAGATTAATAATAAAGTGTGTTATGTGCATAAAAACTACTTGGTTATAGGTTCTACTGAACAACCTGGAGACTCTTTGTTATCAGGAAAAGTTATTGCTGTGGACCCTGGACACGGAGATCATGACCCAGGCGCATTAGGTTTTGGTCTTCAAGAGAAAGACATTGTTCTTGATGTTGCATTGAAGCTTCAGAAGTTGCTTGAAGCTGAAGGTGCAAAGGTAGTCATGACTAGAACAAATAACACATTTATCAAGCTTGCAGACCGTGCAACGATTGCTAATAATGCTAAAGCTGATATTTTTATCAGCTTACACATAAACTCGGCAGGAAGTGAAGCCGCACATGGTACGGAAACATATTGGAATAACAATTATCAAAGCACTGAAAGTAAAAAGCTTGCCGAAAAGATCCAAAAGAGATTAATAGAAAAGCTTGGAACAAACAACCGTGGTGTAAAAGAAGCAAACTTCTACGTAATCAAAAACACCACAATGCCAAGCGTCCTAGCTGAACTCGGATTCATATCCAACGAAGCCGAAGCAGCCAAACTAAAAACAAGCCAATTCCGTGAAAATGCAGCTGAAGCTGTATTGCTTGGGGTGTTGGATTATTATGAGTAGAAAGAGAGTGGGGATTGTAGTATCTGTAGTCAACTCCCAATTTGTTAGAAACAGATATTTTCGACAAAATGACTATATTTGACCTTAAACCTAAACAGAGTTTAGGCAATCATCAAGCTAAAGGATTTTACTGGGGACATAAGAATCCCTCATTATGGATGAGAACCATTCGTAGAGTGTAACGGCACAAGGTAGATTGACTAAGAGATCAGTTGAGCTTAATGAAGTGCTTCCCTCATGAAAGGGCCATCTCTTAACGGTTTAAATATACCCCGTGATAGCAGGTTTATCTCCCTAAGAGAATCTACATCGACGGAGAGGTTTGGTGATTCGATGTGGGCTCATCGCATCCTGGGGCTGCATTCAGTCCCAAGGGTTGGGCTGTTGCCCATCAAAGTAGTATGCGAGCAGGGGTCAGAACATCGTGAGACAGTTCGGTCACTATCCTTCATAACGTAGGGATTTTAACCAGATGTCTTACTAATCCATAGCTGGGTAGCTATGTGCAAAGGGATAAGTGCTGAAAGGCATCTAAGCATGAAGCCCCCTCAAGATGAGATTTACCATAGCGTTAAGCTTGTAAGATCAATGGAAGTTGATCAGGTTGATTGGTCTGAGGTGGAAGGGGGGCCGACACGTGGAGCTGACAGATACTAATCTATCGAGGACCTAACCTGAAAATTGTGAGTAGTTATCTAGTTTTGAAGGAATACACCTCTAACTTTTTGTACTGTTGGAAGTTTCCCCCTGTGAGAATATGATGTCTCCAAGTAAAAAGAGGAAAAAGATCAGTAGAGATACGAGGGCACTGAAAAACTTACGATTTTATATTTTATTTCAAGGATCCTAAACGAAAAAGGCGACTATCCACTCATTTTTAGACAGATAGTCGCCTTTCTTATAGACTACTTACTTTTTTCCATTCAATAAGGCGATAATTCATTTTAAATTAACGCAAATATTGTTATTGCCGCTTGCATTTCAGTGCTTAATCAACCCGAGAAGACCGAAGAATCTAAGTTACTCCGTTTCAGGGATAGGTCATCGTTGAAAGGAGGAGTAACCTATACGAGAAGCAAAACCGTTAGTATTGCAAAGAACGCAGTAATGATTCCATTTGAGCGAGTATAAGCAAAAAAGAGACATATGGTATTGATGAAAAATCTATTGAAAGTTTCGAACTATACTTTAAAAATTAACCCTGTGGAATCTTATGTCTACAGGAGGCTATTCTCAAAAAAAAGTAAAAATAGTAGCTATTTCCAAGAGGAATGGTGGAACAAGAACACTTGGAATTCTTACAGTCGAAGACTGAGTGGCACAGAATATTGCGAAACTATATTTTGAACCAACAGAGAGAAATTGTTTTATGAAGATTTCTTATGGATACCGACCAAAATAAATCGCCAATTCATGCGATCGAGGCTACAAGAAAAGAGGTTGGAGGAAATACATGGTGTTAGAGTTCGATATTAAAGGACTGTTTGAAATCCAGATTTCAATTGTTTGAATTGGAGCTGTTGGAGCTGAACTTTGAAAAAAGAAAATTGTCTATCCAGTTCCTTCGAATCTATTTCTTCATTATACACTTGAATCCGATTGAAACAAGCCAAATATCGATGATGATTGGAAATTGAACTATTCGACTATTTCTTTAGATTTTCTATACACTTTTCGAACAAGCACTCAAAGAATAAATGTGGAAAATTCTATACAAACTTCTTGACGGCTATTGCCGATAAAGCAAACAGAAAATAAGTGAGACGTTGGCTATTACAGCTCAAAGTAGATAAAACTCTGCAGGATATTTTCAACATGTTTAATATGAAAAGCCAAGGATGGATTAATTCGGACATTCAGAAAATAAAACTGTCATTTTTTCCATTTGCAAAAGCAGTTTGGATTTTTCTACGTAACGAAGCTATACGATAAATTATTTTATTATCAATGTCATATTTATAGTCTATTCTAGCTAGGACCATAACTTTTATCTTAATCCAAATTATCCCCGTTCCAAAAGTGTTGGAAATTGTTTTCATCTGCAATCTTATTGACATTTAGAAATTTATTAGATAATTTTATATCATGGAAAATCAAATAGAGATATTTAAAGCATTGGCCAACAAAACAAGAGTAGAAATATTGAAATGGCTGAAGGACCCTATTCAACATTTTGATAAAGAATCTTCGTATCTTATAAGAAGTATAAATGAAAAGGGAGGAGTATGTGTAAGGGATATCCAGGAAAAAGCAAATATGTCACAATCTACTATAGCACACTATTTACGAATGATGAAGAAAGTGGGCCTTCTTGAATCTGAATATCACGGTCAATGGACATATTACCGAAGAAATGAGGATACAATAAGAGCAGTTGCCTATTATATGAAAAATCACCTTTAAAGGGTTGTTGTAAAAGAGGGCTGACTCTAGTCGGTAAAAACGTTAGAGTCAGCTTTTTCTTTATATATTCTCCTATTTTTGCTTCCTTCTTTGCTTGTTTCTGTTTCTGGTTTACGTTGAAAACTTGGATACTTACTTTACACATATTTATCTTTTGCACAGAATACTTTGCCATAGTAAGCAATCAGGGGATTAACTCCCTTAGCTTAGCTCGATTGCATTGCTCTAGTAGTTCCATGTGGGTTTTAAAACACCCAGGATTACAAGTACATTAATAAGGACTAATTACTGTGATGAATTGGCCTTCCATTCCCATCTAGACATTATATCCTGCATTTAGCTGTCCATATCCCATAGATTTATCTTTCTTCATCTGTCTTAGTATAAGAATGCACAGAAATGAACGTTTAAGCATGTAAATTTTTAAAATTCCGCTTTATTACAACCAAAGTACTATGATCAATTATGTACATCCTTAGAGAGGCAAAAATGTACATTTCTATTTAGTCATTTATAGTCTTAGAAATACTAATCCGTTACCGAATAACGTCT
The DNA here is from genome assembly GCF_048059995.1 of Metabacillus sp. YM-086. Taxonomy (NCBI): domain Bacteria; kingdom Bacillati; phylum Bacillota; class Bacilli; order Caryophanales; family Bacillaceae; genus Metabacillus; species Metabacillus sp. YM-086. Next base: position 24,536 of record NZ_JBLUOI010000058.1, read on the forward strand.
ATTAATCTAAATACTTATCTTTAGGGGTACAGTAAGGAAAATACGGATTAACAATGATTAACATGACGGTTCCCCCATTTTTACAACGTAAAGAATGTTTTAGTTCTTAAAGAATCTAATGAGATTCTTTAAGAACTAAAATGGTATACTCCTAAGAATCAATTACAAAGAGTAAGTTCCTTAAACATAATTCTCAAAACTATTAGTATCTCAAATACCTTACATCTAACAAAAGCAGTTGAATAGCAAAAAAGGGTTCAGGTAGTTTTAGTATAAAAATTTCTGCACCGTATGTCCCCTCTAGGTTTGGAACATATTAATTTACTAGCCAAACTGTTTTGTCCATAATATGTAGCTAGTTTCTTATAATAAAGAATAAAGAAACTGTTTCTTTCCTTTTCGAGTGAGATAATTGCAATTCAATCTAATCTTCTTTAATGACCTCTGTGTACTTATTTGTCTACGTAAAATTTCTTTCAATTTTGGATATCACTTGCCTTATCTATTGTAAATAGTTTTGAATCTGATAAATCTCTCATTCATTGAGCAAATCTATATCCTAATAAATGGGTCAATTCAAATATTGTCTCTATAATCTTCTTTTTACGGTCAGTATCATGGTGCAACAAAGCATCATAAACATAAATCGGAACCAGTATGAATAATCTTCGTTTTGATCACTAGTGAAATGTTAGCATAGTAGCTCCTTTCTGTGTTTGAGGTCTTTTCTAGCAAGTTTTGGTACTCTCCTTAGCTATTAAAGCCTTCTCCCTAAATAGGGAGAATTCATCTCATAAAAGTGAACAATTTGTGATCAATATATAACGGAAAAGTGTCTAATAGTTGAACATTACATGAAACATAATTTTAAGTACTATCTTATATTAGGTCGTCTGATATGATGAGTTTGTTGATCTTGTATGATCTTTCATATGTAGGTTTCTTACTATGCTGATATAGTTATAGAGAGAAGCTCAAGCTATGTGAAGGAAAGAAAGGAGTATTATATGAAATTGAAATGGACTTTGTTCACAATTATGGTTTCCATTGCTGCCTTATTATCAGGATGTGAACCTTTAAAGATTTTAGATCCTAAAGGACCACAGGCTGAAAGACTAGCAAGTGACATTTTACTATCAATGGGGATTATGGTGTTTATCGTTCTTGTTGTTTTAGGACTATTAATTTATATGTTAGTAAAATATCGTGCTTCTAAAATGCCCGTTGATTACGAGCCACCACATATTCATGGGAATGCATGGGTTGAAGCAATTTGTGTAGGTGTACCAATTATTATTGTTACTTACCTTTCTTTTGTATCTGTAGAAAGTAACTATATTGTTGAGGCTCAGCCAAAAGGGTATGAGGATAAAGAGCCATTAGTTGTTTATGCATCATCATCTAACTGGAAATGGCACTTTAGTTATCCAGAAGAAAATATTGAAACAGTGAATTACCTATATTTACCAACAGATCGACCACTTGAATTTAAGCTTTATTCATACGGTCCTATTACGAGCTTCTGGATTCCACAGCTTGCTGGACAAAAGTATGCTATGAACGCCCATGTTACTACTCTTTATGCTGCAGCTGATGAACAAGGTGAATATATGGGGAGAAATTCAAATTTTAGTGGTGAAGGATTTGCTGAGAACACATTTAATGTAAGTGTAATGAGTCAAAAGAAATTTGATGAGTGGGTAGAGGAAGTGAAAAAAACAGCAGAACCTCTTACCGAACCAGAGTTCACAAAATTATTAGAACCAGGACACCTAGGTCAATTGACATATACTGGAACACACTTAGGGTTTTCACCACCTCCAAACATGGAAGGCATGGAAGAAATGGAAGACATGGAAGACATGGAAGGCATGGATATGACCAATTAGGTTTAATTACTGGATAGATTTTTCAAACGAACTCTTAACACCAATAATTTTTTCGAAAGGAGTAATAAAAACGTATGGATTTCTTTGATCGTTTTGCAGTACCTAATCCAAGTTTTGCAATTTATGCATCGATGGTTGCTATTGGTTTAACTGTGATTGCAACTCTTGTTGGATTAACATATTTTAAAAAATGGGGTTATCTATGGCGTGAATGGATAACAACTGTTGACCATAAACGAATAGGTATTATGTATTTAATTTCAGCGTTAATTATGCTATTCCGTGGTGGCGTGGATGCGATCATGATGCGTGCACAGCTTGCTGTACCTGATAATACTTTGTTGAGTTCACAACACTATAATGAAATATTCACAACTCATGGAGTTGTTATGATCCTATTTATGGCGATGCCATTTATTATGTTTTTCATGAACTTAGTTATTCCGTTACAAATTGGGGCTCGTGATGTGGCATTTCCTCGTTTGAACGCATTAAGTTTCTGGTTGTTCTTTATGGGAGCAATGTTATTTAATATCTCATTCGTTGTTGGGGGATCACCGGATGCAGGTTGGACATCTTATTTCCCACTTGCCAACGAATTTAGTGAGTCTGTTGGAACAAACTATTATATGATCGCCATCCAAATTGCGGGTATTGGGACCCTCATGACGGGGATTAATTTTATTACGACGATCATGAAAATGAGAGCACCTGGCATGACATTAATGAAAATGCCAATGTTCACCTGGTCTTCACTAATTGCAAATGTAATTATTGTTTTCGCATTCCCTGTTTTAACAGTTTTACTTGCGATGGGAACGATGGACCGTTTATTTGGAACACATTTCTTCACTCTAGATAACGGTGGTATGGCCATGCTCTGGGCAAACATATTCTGGGTTTGGGGACATCCCGAAGTGTATATCTTGATTTTACCAGCATTCGGCCTTTACAGTGAGATTATTTCAACATTCTCAGGACGTAACCTTTATGGATATAAATCCATGGTTTGGTCAATGGTGTTAATTTCACTTCTTTCTTTCTTAGTATGGGCGCACCACTTCTTCACTATGGGACAAGGTGCTTTTACAAACAGTATTTTCTCAGTCTCGACAATGATCATTGCTGTCCCTACAGGGGTTAAGATCTTTAACTGGTTGCTTACACTAAGAAAAGGTAAAATCCGAATGACAACGCCAATGCTGTATTCCATGCTATTTATCCCACTTTTCACATTAGGTGGAGTAACCGGAGTTATGCTAGCAATGTCTGCTGCAGACTATCAATACCATAATACAATGTTCTTAGTAGCACACTTCCACAATGTTATTATTCCTGGTGTTGTGTATGCTATGCTTGCAGGTTTAACATATTACTGGCCAAAAATGTTCGGTTTCATGCTAAATGAGCGTATTGGAAAATGGACTGCTTGGATACTTTCTATTGGATTTGTTTTAGCATTTATTCCAATGTATATCACAGGTTTAGATGGTCAAGTGCGTCGTAGCTTCACATATTCAGAGTCTACTGGTTTCGGTCCACTAAACATGGTGTCATTTATTGGTGCTGCGATTATGGCAATTGGATTTGTGTTAATTGTTTATAACATTTACTACAGTATTCGTTACGCTCCAAGAAATATTGGTTCAGATCCTTGGGATGCACGTACACTTGAGTGGGCAACACACACTCCAGTTCCAGAATACAATTTTGCTATTGTACCAGAAGTTAAATCTAGTGAGGCGTTCTGGGATGCAAAGAAACATGGTCATGAGTTATTTAAAGGTGATATAAAGAAAATTCATATGCCAAATAACAGTGGTATGCCGTTCCTTATGAGTTGCGTGTTCTTTGTATGGGGCTTCTCATTCATATTTAGTCTATGGATTCCAGCAATCATTGCAACAATTGGTATCTTTATCTTTATGACATTACGTTCATTCGAAAAAGATCATGGTCGTTATATTTCTGTAAAAGAAATCAAAGAAACTGAATCAGAAATGCGAGGTGCTTAAGAAATGAAAATTGATAACTCGCTACCACTAGAATATAGTACGGAGGAAAACCGTTTAAAGATATTTGGATTTTGGATTTTTCTAGGTGCGGAAATTATGTTGTTTGCAACACTTTTCGCTTCATATTTTACACTATATGATCGAACGGGAACTGGTCCCGATGGAGCAGAAATCTTCCAAATTACTCCCGTGATGATTGAAACATTCTTGCTTTTAACAAGTAGTTTCACAGTTGGTCTTGGTATTCATGCGATGCGCCTTGGTCGAGTGAAGGCGATGATTAATTTCTTTATTGTTACACTTCTTCTTGGGTTAGGATTCTTAGGCATTGAGATCTATGAATTCGTAACATTTGTTCATGAAGGGGCAGGCATAGGTACGAGTGCATTTACGTCAGTTTTATTAACAACGCTTGGCACTCACGGTGCTCACGTAATGCTTGGATTATTCTGGGGATTATTCATTGTTATTCAAGTTATAAAGCGTGGGTTAACTCCAGAGAACGCTAATAAAGCATTTATTTTCAGTTTGTACTGGCATTTCCTTGATGTTATGTGGATCTTTATCTTCAGCTTCATCTACTTGAAAGGAATGATGTAAAGATGAGTGAATTATTTCCGATGAAACAAGTAATGGGATATGTCTTTTCTCTAGTGCTTACGGTTGTTGCACTTGGTATTTACTTCTTCGATATGTCGTTTGCAGTTGGGATGACAGTCTTGCTAATAACAGCATTTTTACAAGCAGGCCTCCAGTTAGTCGTATTTATGCACGCGGGTGAAACTGAAGATAAAGCAGCTATTTATGCTAATGTATATTACGGAGTAATTATTGCTTTAGTTACCATATTTGGTACACTGTTAATAATGGTGTGGGATATGTAAAACAAGGTACGACTCGTTATGAGTCAAACTTCAGATTTTAGACAAAAGGCATTCGGAGTGATTTTATTCCGAGTGCCTTTTTTAATTCTAACTTTTTCCGCCCAAATTCTTTTGTGAAGATACCTTCTAAACAAATATTTTCACCAACTGTTGACCTTGCAAAAGTCCTTTAATATAGAAGGAGACTAATAGGACTAGAGTCAGTCCTTTATCACTTAGGGCCTATCGGCGAAGCCAAAACAGAAAAGTAACCACCTTCGGTACTTCCTTTTCCGTTTCGGTCAAAATAGTATTCGCGTAGCGACGAAAGAGAGGTGAGAATCATGGCTATCTATCATTTTTGCACAGGTTATTTCAAGAGGGAAGGGGCAATCTGCTGTTGCTTCTGCTTCTTATCGTTCAGGTGAACGGTTAACAGATGAACGTACCGGTGAAATGAAATTTTATCGTAGAGAAGTTCAACCAGATACTATGATTCTTGCCCCTCAAAATTCTCCTGAATGGGTTCGTGATCGGGAGCGTCTTTGGAATGAAGTCGAGCAATCTGAAAAGAGGAAAGACGCACGATTAGCAAGAGAAATCAATATTGCTTTACCTAGGGAGTTAAGCAATGACCAACAAAAAGAATTAATTAAAAACTATGTTCAAGAACAGTTCGTAAATAAAGGCATGATAGCTGATATTGCGATACATAGAGACGATAAAGAAAATCCTCATGCTCATGTGATGTTAACTACAAGAGAAATCTCAGCTGATGGATTCGGTCCGAAAAATCGTGACTGGAACAAGAAAGAAATGCTTGAACAATGGCGTGAGGAATGGGCGAATCATGCAAATAAAGCATTAGAAAAAGAGGGGATTCAATAACGAATTTCACACCTTTCGCATGAAGCACGCGGACTTGAACAGATGCCTACTGTTCATCTTGGCCACGTAGCTCATGAGATGGAAAAGCGTGGTGCCCGTACGGAAAAAGGAGATTTAAACCGTGATCGTCAGGAATACAACGCTCTTGTTGTGGATCTTCAAAAGTACCGTGAAGAAAAACAAGCACTTGAACAAGAAAAAGCTCGCCAGCAAGATCAACAACAAAAAGCTCAACAATTTAATACTTCTGCAGAGCGTGTAGACTTGAAAAATGCCACAAAAATTCTGAAGGATGAACCTTCTTTTGAGAACATCACGAAAAGACGTGAACAGCTTGATAAGTGGGATGAACGATTAAATAAAAATGACAGCTATATTCGTTGGAAAGATGAGACGATCAGAAAGGCTTCAGAACATTTCGGATGGATTGACTCTTTCGAAAAACAGATTCAAGAAGCTGAAAAGAGAATTGAGAGTATTAATTGGCTTAATCCATTGAAATTAAAAGAAAATCGAAACATAAAAGAGAAAGCTGAACAAGATATTTCGAAAGCAAGAACCGAAATTAAATTCCATGATGAAAAATTGAATTATCACCGTGATAAGCTTAGTTTCAATAACAAAATAGAATTTAACCAGGTTAAAACACAACATGAAGTAGAACTTCCAGGATTCCTGGAGAAAAACAAAAACACTCGTCAATACATCCGTTCTGAACGTGATGTTCTTCAGAAAGCCGAGAATGCCCTTGAAAATGCTTTTATTCGTCAAGTGGCTTCTTTTTTTTTATCCTAAACGTCCTGAAATGCGTTATATCAGCTTTAAAACAGCTAAGAATCTTGTAGAGGTTAATTCTAAATACGGTAAAGGCAAGACTGTTCCAATCGAGAATATTAAAAAGACTGTAAATAACCGAAAGCAAGAGATTGAAAGATTAAATAAAGAGATTGCTCGTGTTAATCGTAACCAGTCACGCTTGCAGCGTGCCGAAGGTTATTTGAAAAATTACGAAAAACACCAAGCGATTGTTGAAAAATATGAAAACAATCCATTTTTAAAAGGCAAAATGCTTATTTCTAAATCAGCAAAACAAGAGTATGATCGTG
>NZ_JBLUOI010000059.1:0-30918 GCF_048059995.1 Metabacillus sp. YM-086
ACTCGAACTGTAACTTCTTCGATATGAATGTGAATGTTTACTTGAAGATAATAAAGATTTAAGGATTTTCTTTAACATATTAAATCCCTCTTTCTAAAAATTTTATTTTTTTTATTATATCTCATTAGTATATACGACAAGAAAGAACAAAGGTTTCAAAAATTTCATACAAATAAAATAGGAATTTAACTACAACTACTGTAATAAACAGCCTACTTTAAAGGACGGTTTAATTATGATTGAAGAATTTAGAAATAAAAAAGCAAACGACCAGTTTCTTGAGCAGCAACTAAAGAACATATTGAAAAAATCTCCTCCTTTTGTTATTACACAAAAAGAAAGAGAAATAATCAACACTATTTCTAATGAAACAAAAATTCACAATAAAAATAATCTTACTAGAACAAATGCGTATTTAACATTTTATCATCAACATCCAGAGATTCATTGGGCTTTTCTTGCGCATATGGTTTCACGCAATGGTGGATACAATATGACAGATTTGAAAAGTCCTTTACTTGAATCTTTTGTTGAAAGCAAGCAACAAACCATTCTGTTTCATTTTTTAGAAAGAGCTAATGCTCTGATTTTTCATGATGCTTATCCACAGCTATTACTTTATAAAAAAAGCAAAGAAGATTCTACTGATTACTTCGATTTATTACCTTATTTTCATGTTTCTAAATTCATGATCCCAATTTGGAAATTCTTCTTTACTTCACAACAATCTTCACTGCTAACATATGCATTAATAACCAATGAACAGCATTATGTTGAAAAACACTTAATGACACTTCCTTTCACAAAAAAAACTGTTCTACATTCATTTACGTATTTGCTTCAGGAAAAATTAGGATTCACACATGTGCTTTTCCCTTTTAAACGCTATCGCTTTTTAAATAAGCATTCATTAGCAGGTTTAGAAGTTCATGACTTTTCTTCTGTTAAGACTAGAATAGATACTGGTAAGAAACTATACAGCATCCTTTTTTCAAAAAATTGGCTTACTTCATTTTCTCAATTTGCTACTAAATATGAACACACAGCTTCACGTCATGATTATTGGCCACATATTTTCACCAATAACAAAATGAATGCTAATAAAATTTACAGCCCACCACTAAGTAAGGCTTGGGAGGATGTTCCACACATATTCCAAAAATACCAGGATTGGTATTTTGACTTTTCACAAATAAGAAATTTTCATACCCCATTTAATATTGAATTTCAGGTTATCTCAAAAAATGTGAAACATGATTTAAAACTTATTAAGGCATTGTCAACTATGAAAGATCTATTAACATAATAAAAAAGGCTGACATACATTCATGTCAGCCTCCCTAGTATTCTTCCTATTCATTCTCTTCATAGTCTAAATCTTCATCGATAATGCATTTGTTAAGAAGGTAATCGAATGTTATATCTGCAAGTTCTCCAAGTTCTTCTTCACCTGGAACATACCCTCTTTTTGTGAGCTCATTGTAAAAGAACTCAGCAATCTCCTCAGTATCAATAATTACTTCTATTTCCTTCACAATATCGCCCCCCTTCTATTTTTTATGTCCATTTGAAGGGACATATGCAAATCAATGAATAATTTTTTTATAGGACTTTATAAAATGAACAGGAATAAATAAAGAGTGACAACATATAGATAGTTTTAAGTGGACAAGCTAAAAAAGGGGCGGAAATCAATATGTTAAAAGACATTCAATATCCTTCAGTTTATAGTGAAAAGAAACAACAAAATTCTAAACAACGTGTACTAGATTTTATTGATGGCAACGGCTTTGATTCTCTTTTAGAGATTTCATTAAAAGCACTATTTTATGGAATGGTCTTTTTCTGTGTTCCTTACCTTATTTATCTCATTATCTCTTTGGCCTTATAAACTAGTCTTTATATCTATATAAGCTCTTTAAAATTAAGTTCATCATATCCTTGTATTCTTCATCGTGAAACATTTTAAATAAGGTTTCATAATCGTTATAGATATCAAGCATTTCATCTATTAATTTTTTATAATTTTCTTCTTCAACAGGTTGTTTTGTTGACTCAAGACCAATGTAACTATGAATCATAGAAGCATAATATCGACTTTCGTCTGAAATTGTATTATGCAAATGAAGCTGCTGCATAAAAGACTCAGCCTCTTGATTGCTGATCATTAGGCTCATTTCATCCTCAGTAGCTTCTAACCATTCTCCATCGGACATACGGTTTAATTCATACGTTAGTTCTTCCCACCCGTCCTCCGCATATCTCCACACTTCTGTTCTCACACCTACAATGCGAAATAAAGAGCTTCCGTATCCTTTAACTAAAACAATATCACCTATTTGATAGTGAACATCAATGTTTATTTTTTCTGTCTCAATAAGAGATCCTTCATAATCAGAAAATAATTGAAGGGCATTTTCATAATACAAAATATCACCATGATTCACTTCGTACGCAAATTGATGATCAACAAAATGGAGCTTAGTTATGGTACCCACGGTTCCATACATAATAATCACGACAATATCCCCTATTTTAAATTTTGGTCTGTTTTTATTTTTCATTTCCATCTCTCCTTTGTCGTGATTGTAAGGATAAGATAGTATATGCTGAAACTTAAAATTCGTCATGGATAGTTTTTTACAAGGAAAACCAAAAGGACAAAGATGAGCGTTTGTTCATCTTTGTCCTTTTAGTTATATTCTTCTTAAAATTTCATTCTGATAACGATCCCAGGCATCGTCGAAAACTGACATACTTTGTAAATAATGACCGTTCATCTCCAAATAAGAACTCAGCTCATCATAACGATCAGTTGTCTTCGGAAAAGCATGATCAAGATATGCATCATTGGCAAATTTAGATAAATCATCCTTTGGTTTTGGATGACGATATTTCATTAAATAATGATAAAAAGACTTCACCCGTTATTCCCCCGTTGTTTTTGCTTATTAAAGACTAGGATAATACAACTGAAGAACTTTAATCAAGCCTCGATTATATTTTCTCCCTTAATTAATGTTATTTCTTAAATAAAACAAGTAAAACCACAGGAGATATACTGTGGTTTAGTTTCGGTTCATTTTAAACACTCATTTCTTCATACTGAAAATCTATCTCAAATCCAAGATCCTTAAGCATTTTATGATCTGCAGTGCTTTCTTGCCCCGCTGTTGTCAAATAATCTCCTACAAATATGGAATTTGCTGCATATAAGCCAAGTGGTTGTAGAGACCTTAAATTCACTTCACGTCCCCCAGAAATTCTAATTTCTTTTGTTGGGTTTATGTAACGAAATAAAGCTAGTACTTTCAAACAATATCTAGGATTTAAATCATTTGTCCCTTCAAGAGGTGTGCCATCTATTGCATGTAAAAAGTTTACCGGGATTGAATCTGCATCTAATTCTCTTAAACTATATGCCATATTCAACACATCATCTAATGTTTCACGCATTCCAACAATAACACCTGAACAAGGTGAAATACCACTTCGCTTTACCAACTCAACTGTATTCGTACGATCTTCGTATGTATGCGAAGTCGTGATAGAAGAATGATGTTCTTTCGATGTATTTATATTATGATTATAACGATCTACTCCAGCTTCTTTTAAACGCCTTGCCTGATCTGGTTTTAGGATACCTAGGCATGCACAAATTTTCAATCCATATTTGTCCTTTATTTCACCAACAGCAGTTGTTACTTGATCAACTTCCTTATCACTTGGCCCCCGGCCACTTGCAACAATACAATATGTACCCACTTTTAAGTTATGAGCTTGCTCTGCACCTTTTAAAATAGATTCTTTATCTAGCATTCTATATTTCTCTATTGGTGCCTTTGAAACAACTGATTGTGAACAATAACCACAATTCTCAGGACATAATCCTGATTTAGTATTGATAATCATATTAAGTTTCACTTTTTTTCCATAATAATGTTTTCTAATCTTAAATGCACCATTTAATAGTAATAATAAGTCATCATCATCACACGTTAAAATTGATTTCGCTTCTACCCTGGTTAAAGCTCTTCCATTTATCACATCGTCCGCCAATAATCCCCAATTCATTTTCCCATTCCCCCTTAGGTTACTTATAATAATGGTAATGAATGGGTATTGTTATGTCAACCATTTTATCGTTATAGTTAACATAAAAAGCATAATATTTTCCTAATATAGGTGCACACTTAATGCTATATTATGAACTAACTTATATCAGCTCAAAAAAAGAGCTCACATCGGAGCTCCTTTTCAAAAAAATTAGTGAATGTAAGCCGCACCAACGATAATTAATAAAATGAACAACACAACAATTAATACGAAGCTATTTCCATAACCATATCCACCTGTGCTTGGGTATCCATAATCATAATAGCAATGCATATTGTTTCACTCCTCGTATCGAATTTAGATTTCCCTTTACTTTATGTCATGGGTGGGTTGTATCGTATGTGCATTCGCCTATTTGTAGGTAAAAAACTAATTTTCAAAAGAATTGCAAAAACCGGGCTACATCCATAGCCCGGTTTCCTTTCTTTAACGTTCAAAAAATTCGATCCATTCTTTTTCTGGACCTCTAAAGAAAATATACTTTGCTCCATTTGGCAACTCTGTGATCTCTTCAAAGATCCATTCTACGTTTGCCGCACGTAATCTATCTCTTTCTTTCTCAATATTATCAACTTGAAAAGCAATATGATGAACCTTTCCTTCATCAGGTAAATTAGGATTATATCCTTCTATAAGTTCAACAATAATATTGCCTCCCACACCTAAAAATGCTAGCTTCATTTTTCCATCTGTATGTAAAAATTGATCGAGCAATTCAAGACCAACTACATCTTTGTAAAATGTAATGCTTTTTTCAATATTTTCCACTTGTATTCCAACATGCTCAAAGCCTAATACTGACATCTGTTCTACTCCTCTTTTTCTATTTTATTCCCATTTTAATACAAAGAATGCAAGAGTGTCTATACTAGAAAAAGGCCGAACTCAATTCAGCCTTTTTCACTATTTATCAAATAATTGAGCGTATTTACCATACCCCTCTTTTTCTAAATCATCCTTAGGGATAAATCTTAAAGCAGCCGAATTAATACAATATCTTAAACCATTAGGACCTGGTCCATCATCAAATACATGACCTAAATGGGAATCAGCTGTTTTACTTCTAACTTCTGTACGAATCATTCCATGCGTTGTATCCATTTTCTCGACAACTTCAAAGTCTTGGATTGGTTTTGTAAAACTAGGCCACCCACATCCTGCATCATATTTGTCTTTTGAACTGAATAACGGTTTTCCAGAAACAATGTCTACATAAATACCTTCTTCTTCGTGATTCCAAAACTCATTGTGAAAAGGAGGTTCTGTGCCATTGTTTTGAGTCACTTCATATTGGATAGGAGATAAAGTAGATTTTAAATCTTCTTTGTTATTACCTTTCCAATGCTCTTGTATAAATCGGTCTCTACCAGATCCTGTTCGATATTGTTTGTAACGACCGGTACTTTTTTTATAGAAATCCTGATGGTATTCTTCCGCAGGATAAAATGGTTTTGCCTCAAGAATCATTGTAACAATAGGCTTCGAAAATCTTCCACTTTTTTCTAACTCCTCTTTTGAGGCTTCTGCCAACTTCTTCTGTTCTTCTGTATGATAGAAAACAGCTGTTTTATAAGATTCTCCTCTATCAAAAAATTGACCACCTGGGTCTGTTGGATCAATTTGTTGCCAAAATAATTCTAACAGCTTTTCATAAGGAAATATTTCAGGATTAAACGTTATTTGTACAGCCTCAAGATGCCCTGTTGTATTTGAACAAACTTCCTCATATGTAGGATTTTCCTTATTTCCCCCGGTATAGCCCGAAATAACGCTTTCGATACCTGGTAACTCATCGAAGGGCTGGACCATACACCAAAAGCAACCACCAGCAAATGTAGCGAGTTCCAACTTGTGCTTATTCATCGATTATCTTCCCTCCTATTAACTAATGGATTCTATTATATATCATGCAATAAAACTTAGAAAGTAAACAGCTTTTTTATGCAAAGTCTCTATATTATCATCCAACATCATTTTCTTTAATAAACCTTGACACTTTCTATAACATTCCTTAGTCTAATTAAAAGGATACTTTGATAGTACGGAGGAAACTAGGTTGAATAATCGTCAAGAAAAGATGTATGAGATGGAAGCCCTAATGCGTGATGTTTATAAGAAAACTCGTCACGAAATGAACCAAGTTTATGACAATGAAATGTCTAGAAATGAATTTTTCATTTTAAAAACTTTGTATGAACTTGGCCCAAAAAAGTCATCTGACTTATCCAAAATACTAAATGTTTCTGCTTCTCATATTACAGCAGTAACTGACTCGCTTATCGAAAAAAATTGGATTGAGCGTGTTCGTTCTGTCAAAGACCGTAGAATTGTTGATATTCATTTAACGGAAGATGGGAAGAGCATTCTTGAGCAATATGAAAAAAAGAAAACGGACTTTTTGTTAGAAAAATTTAATGATTTTAGTGATGAAGATATTGCAAACTTCATTATATTATTTAAAAAACTATTAAAAGAATAGTATATATTTGTTAAAAGCTGTAGGTTTGAGAGGAACATCCAAACTACAGCTTTTTTACATATAAACAAATAATTTATACATACTAAAGAAAATAAGAATTATTACGGAGGTCAGAATCATGTCTTCACCATATTTATGCCCAAACTGTAAAACAAATCGGACCCGGTTTAATATTATTGAACAGCTTGCAAAACCGGTTAAATTAAACCCACAAACAGGAGATATAGTAGAAGAGCTCCAGCAGTCAAATTTAGATCCGTTCCATGTTTCATATAAAGGTCCTAATTATCGAGTACAGTGCGGAACTTGTGGTTTAATTGAAGACGAAATATCATTTGTGAAAAGAGCACAGATAAATCAGTCTTACTAACATCACGAAAATAAGTGGAATAGAATCTGTCAAGATCAGATCTATTCCACTTTTCTTCACTCACTATTTTGAGTCATATTAAAAAACATCGGGTCTTCTGTTTTGGCTTTTTTTGAGGATTTCACATCTTTCTTCCCCATTTTCCCATCTGATTCATAACTTAATTTTTTATTTTTGTTTTTCAACCTTATCTCTCCTTTACTTAATAGCTATCATCATTTTTTCCATTTAAGATGAAATTATGTAGACAATGAATAAATGAAGAACTTTCCTACCACAGTCTGATTGAAGAGGGAATGGAAGTATCGATTGAACTAGTTTTACAATAAATTACTGTAAAGATCATTAATGAATTTTTAATTGATTTTTAATTTTTTAAGATCATGTACAAATTCTGTAAAAAGTCTATGCACACCTGAAATTTCCATTATTATTAAGTTGAGCCAACTGGTTCACATATAAATTACTCAACGTTACATGGGAGGAAAAGACAATGAATAAAAGTTTATTATTAAAAGTTGGAGCTTCTTTACTTGCTGTATTTTTAATGGCTGCATGTAACAACACAGAGGATACTGAACAAGAAGAAACAAATGTAGAAGAAACTGAAGAAGGTACTGAAGAAACTGAAGAGGGCACTGAACAAACTGAAGAAGAAGCAGAATAATCATAAAACTTTTAAATTAGAAAGCTCGCTGACTGGTGAGCCTGAAAGATGAAGCGTGATGAGTAGTTGTATTTACACTTTATACTTAGAATTAGCACTATGTGGGAATTCTTCAAATGCTGCTAATTAATGCTTTTAGTGTACAAAAAATGAGAGGGATTTCCCTCTCATTTTAATAAATTAACTCTCACTTTTATGTTTTTGCTTTTCATCTTTAATATGCCATACATAAACTGCGATACTCAAACACAATGTGCTATAGGCGACATTTAAGTACACCTCATCCATATTTTCTGCAACTAAATGCTGATAGGCAATTCCACCGAAAATAAGCGCAATTATGATGGCTGCAACTCCCATTAAAACAAATTTGTTTTTCATAATAACCCCCTTATATTATTAAGCAATCCAAGGAATATATATATGAATAATCAATCCTGCTTTTTCTCTGATATAATTTTGGCCTGATCATTCTCGTATGCTACCACATAATTCACAGAAGTTGAAGAAGTTTCTTGACCACTACCTGTTCTTTTCACAATCTCAAGGACTGTTTCAACGACTATTTGTTCTTCTTTTTTTACGGTTTTTAATTCTTTTATACTTATAGATAAAATATTCAAATACTTTTTACGAAATGATTGATAATCTACATTTGACTGCCATTCACTTCCTAACAAGGAATAAGCAGTGACAAAATCATTAAAGGTTATACTCTCAATGAAGTAGCTAATTAAATAATCTGATGTTTCTATAATCTTATTTTCGTCTATATCAACGGTTGCGTCAATAGAAGGTTCAACAGGAAGGTTCTTCATTGGTGTTTCCGACCAACTATTAACAAGTGGTAATACTGCACTAATTGGGAGGCTAAACCCGATATTTCCTTGCTCAATTCTAGCGGAATTAATTCCAATAACAGCTCCTGTTTGCCGGTCAATCAGAGGACCTCCACTATTACCTGGAGCAATGGGTGCAGATATTTGATACACATCTTCATAAATATACGGATCAACACTTAGTTCTCTGTCCGTCCCACTAATAATTCCAGTTGTAACCGTATTTTGAAAACCTAATGGACTACCTAGTGCCAATATTTCATCTCCAATTTCTAGTTTGGTATTTGGTGATATACTTAATGGCTCCACATCCTTTAAACCTTCAACTCGAACGACTGCTACATCAGTTTCTGTACTTATTCCAATTACTTTTCCATCTAAACCTTTTGCATCTGTTGTTCTAACTTTCACCTCACTAGCTCCACTAACAACATGTGCATTCGTAATAATATCACCTTTATCGTTATATAAGAAGCCAGAACCAACAGTACCATCATCTAATTCCACCATTACAACTTTCTTTTGAGCCTCACGAATAATTTCCTTTATCTCCGGAACAGTTTGATCATTATTCGAAATTTCGACTTTATTTAAAATCGTTGACTCAGAAAAAACATTTTTGGTTGTTTGTTCTTTAATATAAAAATAGCCAAACCCACCTGCTATCCAAATTAGAAGGGATACTATGATACTATATATCATTCTCTTATTCATAAATTATCCTTTCTTCTCTTCTAATAGCCATGAAATATTCATAATGTTAACTTTTGCATTTTCTTTTGTTGAATATGTTACATGTTCAAAATCACCAGTTTCACCTGGCTCCAGCTTATTTGGAAACACATTTGTTTTACCTGATTCTAATTCCTTTCCTTTCTCATCGCTAACTGTAAACTCAATAACAATGGAATGTACTGTTTCTGTCCCATTATTTTTCACAGAACCATTGATATAAGCATCACCATACTTATCAACTTTTATATTGATTGCTGTTAATTCCACGGCTTTTGTAAGATTATGTTGTTCTTCCATTTTAGCTGCTTGAAGAGCTTTATTAATTCGCTCTTGTTCAGCTTTTTCAAAACCGGCTTTTTCCTCTATAATCCGATCTTTTAGCGATAACAGTTTCTCATTATTGACAACATACTGTAATGCCTCATCTACTATATTTAGCGCTTGGTTAAAATGTTTATTTGCCAAGTTTTCTTCAGCTTTAACCGAACTAATTGTGACCATTTTCGTATAAATCTGTTGTTTTAATTCAGTAGCTTCTTGTAATTCTAACGAATAAAAAGTGGCCAATTTATCAGCCAATTCATCAATAGATTCAAGTTTATTTATTTCTTCTTTCATTTCCCCAACCTTGACGGAAGTTTCGGCTTGTTTAATTTCGTGACTAAGCTTTACAAATAATGGTGATCGATTCGTAGCCATTTGGCGCTTAAGTAAATCAAGATCCCGCTGAGCACTTTCATACTGTTCATCCATTATTTTTTGTTCAACTTCCGTAAGATCTTCATTTAATTCGATAATTGTTAAAATTAATTCTTTCTCATTTATTAGAATATCGTAATTATTACGATATGAAAGACCGGTTTCTACAAAATCTAATGCTTTGTTATATTCCCCTGCTAAAGCAGCCTTTTCTGCTTTTTCTTGATAAGTAATGACGTTACCATTTACTTCAGTTTCATGAGAATAAACTAAAATTAGAACAAAGAGAACCGATAAAAAACTTCCTACTGGAATTAAGAAGCTGAGTAAACGAGTTTTTTTGTTAATTGATTTATGATGATCATTTCTTCTTTGCCCACAATGGGAACAATAATTCGCATTTTCTTCCAAAAAACTAGCTCCACAGTTTATACAAAACAATTATACCCCTCCCACTCTAATGTCAGAGTTAGAGCTTACTAATACGTCGTCTAATAGATACATTTCTTCTGGTATCTATTAATCTATCTATTTATTCGACATACTATTCTATAAGTATACATGTTTCAACAAGATCATTCTAGGTTTTAACCTGGGGGTAATTCGTACCATTTTTCACTATTTAATAAAACAATACTGCAAAGAACTAATCCCCCCCTTAAAGAGCTATAAGGTCTAACATTTGAAGTTAGACCTTACGGGAGTGGAACATATAATGTAAATGTGATGTCATCTTTTTCTAAATTAAAGCTTTCAGCTCTTGCACTTAAACCACTTTTTAATGTTAATTGATCAAGATAAATATCAATCATTTTTTTACTTGGATCAATTACCACATACTTAGGAAGATCATAATAGGTATTCATATATTTTAGTACATAAGACACAGGAAGCTTTAACTGTCCTATTGACAATTCATTAACCAATAACTGAACATTTCCATCAGATTTAACTTTCGGTTCCAGAATTAACTTCATGTCAATATCTTTATTAAAAGCTTTTACAACTCCATACACGTTTACTTTATCTTCAAATTCCACTCGATATTGTAAATTTTGCTGATCTGTTTCCTGTTTTAAATAGTGATTTACTAAATGAGTTAAATCACTTTTCTGGGTTTTAATAAGAAAAGGGACAGTTCCTTCCTTACTAACTTTCGTGTTTTGTGCGCTAGGTTTTTCAGTTGGGATCAATGAAGAAACTGTCACGAACAAAAGAAACAGTACGTTAATCCCAGCTAGAACCAAAAAAGAAATTTTCCACCTTCTCATTACATCACTCTTTCTACCTATTGATTTAAGGATACTTCCGCTTTAGATATAGAATCATATACTCGCTCAGCTATTAATGTATACCCGCTTTCATTAGGATGAAATTCATCTTTGTACAATAGCTTATTGTCTACTTCAGAAGTAGAGAAGATATCCTCAACAGATACAAATATCCCATTTTCATCTTCCGTTATCATCTGTTTTGAAACTGAGTTCCATTCATCGATAATTTGATCGATTTCCGTTACATTAGGAAGCATGTATTTAAAAGGATTATAAAGACCAACAAATACAATTTGTGCATCTGAATTATAAGAACGAATTGTGTAAAAAATATTACTTAATCTTTCCTCGTAAAGTTTTTGCTCTGTTCTAAAAGGTTCAAAGTCCAATGAGAAAATATTCTGACGAACTACATTCATGATGTCATTCCCGCCAATAGTCATAACAATCATATCTGCTTTCTTAATGGATTCCATTACTTTATCATTTGTTAACTTTTTTTGCAGATTAGATGTTTTATGTCCCTTTACCCCGTAATTTTCAACCAAAACTTCCTTAATGTGATCCTGATTTTCCAACATTTCAGTCACCCTGCCAACATAACCACCCAACTCAGCTCCATCGCCAACTCCCTTTGTTAAAGAATCACCTATCCCAACTACCTTCATCGTTTTAGGAAAAAACTCTTCAGAAGGAGTATCCTTTTGGCTTAAAGATACAGGTTTATATTCTAGTTTTGTAGCAGGCTGATTCATACATCCAGTTAAGCACAAGCCAAGTATACTAAACAATACAAGCTTTTGGAGCATAATATCACCCCGTTATTTAATTTCAAAAAAACATTATATCATGTCACAATGGATAAAAGCTTTTTAAATCCTGAAAAAAGTTAGCTTTTAAACTTTTAACTTTATTATATCTTATGAAAAAAGACTCCTAATGGAATCTTTTTTCATGGCTTATCTTTTGTTTATTCCTGGCTTATTGCTTTGATATCTGTAATCATTTGATCATATGGCGGATTTTCAACACCATTGTAATCTTTTAGCACCGTACCGTTTTGATCAATTAAATAAAAATAAGTACCATGGATCACTTGGTCTGTACTTTCTGGCTTTTGAACAATAGTCTTAAAGCTTTCTTTTGCAAATTCTTCAATTTCCTTTTGTGAATATCCCGTTAAAAAATCCCAGTTTTCAAATGAAATTGAGTATGGCTCTGCAAACTCTTTAAGTTTATCAGGAGTATCAGTTTTTGGATCAACACTAAAGGAAACAATCCTAGTATTAAGCCCTTCATTCTCTAATTTCTGTTGAAGCTCCGCCATGTGCGCTGTCATTGGTGGACATACTGTATCACAGCTAGTAAAAATGAAATCAGCTACCCACACCGTTCCTTTTAAATCCTCTAATGATACCTGCTCATTGTCCTGGTTTGTATATTCAAAGGATTGAACTTCATAGTTAAGTGGATTTTCAATAGGTGATTTTTGTCCGCAGGCACTTAAAATAAGAATAGTGGCTCCGATCAGACTCCATAACATTTTCTTTTTCATTAATACCTTCACCCTTCTGTTTCGTTCATAATGAAAAGTTTATCAAAATACGACATAAAGGGGAAGATGAATGATGTGAAGCTTTTTTGAATAATTAATAAAACTTATTGCCATTTACAAAGGTACTGTACACATTCTCAATATAGAATTGATAATCAAATTTTATCGCAATAGAATGTATAGGATACTTTTCGAGCTCTTTATAAGGCCTGAAATCTCCAATGCTCTGTCCTCTTGCCACACCATCTTCCGTATTGATTTTTACAGGCTTATCAACAAATTGAAACTGGTTGCTATTTGTTACTGCCCAGAGTGTTAACAGGTCATGCATTGGTCCACCCGAAATGGAGGGATCTCTTTTTTTATACCAATCTGAATAATAGGTGATAATTGGCTTTAATAATTGTCCTACACTATCCCCAGTTCTTTTAAAATATTGGTCAAGTTGATTGATGATGTTATCAGGAATAATTGCATAATTGGTTACATTAAGAGGAAATATCTTTACTTTTTCTACATTGCTTATCACTAGATTTGCTGCGTAATGATCACTATAAAAATTTGCTTCAGCAATCGGGGTTGCATTACCTGGAAAAAGGAATGCACCGCCCATAATAAAAAACTCTTTGACTTGTGAGAGGAAATTAGGATATAAAACAATTGCTGTTGCTAATGATGTTAAACGACCGACATTAACAATACTTATTTCATTTGGGTATTGATTAATAACTGTTAAAATCTCATAAAAGTTTTCGAATTCAGGAATCGGTTCGCTCAAATCAGGAGTAATCGGACCAAGTCCATATTCACCATGAATTTCTGGGAAATAAGTGGGTTGTTCCCCAGTTAACGGTCGATCTGCTCCTCCAATAATAGGGATATCTGTAAGCTGGGTTATTTCTTGAATATATCTTGCTGTTATAGTGGCGTTTTTCTTTGAGATATTTCCGTAATCAACAACAATTCCAACAATATCAATACTCTTACTATAATAAGCAAAAAGTAAAGCAACAATATCATCAATTCCAAAGTCTCCTATAAACAACACTTTTTTACGGATGATTAACACCACCTGTTTGAGGGATTAGCTAAAATAATACATTGCACTTAACTGTTCTTTTTATAATAATTATGCGTAGATTTTATCACAATGTCTTTTTATATTTTAACCCAATACAATTGGGTTTTATATGTATTAATCAGATGCAGAAAGAACTAAAAAAACCCAGACAATCCCATAAAAATGGTCATATCTAGGTCTATTATTTACTCTGCAAAAAACATAAACCCGACTGCACCTGATCCCGTATGTGTAGAAACAACAGGTGTTGTAAATGAGACATCTACCATGCAATTCGGACTAATTTCAAGAACAGCTTGCTTTAATTTTTGGGCAAAATCATGTGCGTCGGCATGGGCAATACCAACTGCTTTAACAGTTTTTCCTTTCACATCTTCAGCGAACTGCTTGGCTAAGTATTTTACTGCCTGAGATTGACTTCTAACTTTCCCAACTGGAGTATAAAGGCCATCTTGTAACTTCGCTATTGGCTTAATATTGAGTAAGGAGCCTATTAAAGCTTTTCCACGACCAATCCTACCACCCTTCACAAGATTCTCCAGTGTATCTACACTTAAATAAAGTCTTGTGTGATCATGAATTTCAGCTATTCTATGAAGTATTTGTTCTTTTGAAGATCCTTCTTTAGCCATTTTTGCTGCTTCCAAAACTTGAAATCCCAGTGCCTTAGAAATAAACATTGAATCAAGAACTGTTACATCAGCTTCGCTCATCTGAGCAGCTGATTGAGCTGATTGGACAGTCCCACTTAAGCCTTTTGTCATATGAATAGAAATAATCGAACTACCATCCTTGCTTAGCTCATCGTACACCTTTAGAAACTCCCCAGCAGGTGGTTGTGAACTCTTAGGAAGTTCCTTAGATTGATTCATCATTTTTATAAAAACATCTGGAGTAATGTCAACTCCATCTGTAAAATGTTTATCATCTATAGTAATGGAAAGTGGAACAACCGTAATATCATATTCTTCTATCAATTCTTTACTCATATCTATCGTTGAATCAGTTACAATTTTAATTTTTTGCAAATCCTCACATCCCTAAAAAGTCTACCTACTATTATACCCCCATTAAAGGTACATTCAATGAAATTATTTCTTATCGCTTAAAATTATATGCGACTTCAATCCTATTGATTGGTATATTATCAAGATGTTTTATTTCGAAAGAATCAAATATTAAGTACTTTTAGACAAAAAAAAGAGAACCAGACACTTCTGGTTCCCTCCTAAGCATTGTTTTTTAATATACTACTTCCAAAGATCGCTTCGTAGTCAGGCCATTTCAACACTTTTTTTAAGTAATCTTTAAAAGAATAAATACTTCTTGGGTTTATCTGTGTTTGGATAATGGATATAAACTTCTGTAAACGGATTTGAAGCATGAAACGGTTTTTGTTATCCTCCTCCAATACTGGGATATCAGTAATTTTTACCTTCTGTCCACTTGCCAGTTTGAACTCTAGGCTCTTGAATAACAAGTTATCAATCCTCTTTTTTACCCGTTTCCTATATTATAACCCAATTACAATGAGAAGTCTGTCTATTTTTGTCTAATAAAAAGTTTTTTTTCGGCGTTTTCATCGTTGAGATATCAACGTTTTAGACTTACCTCAACGTTAAAAAAGGATACTTTTAGATTAAAAGGTGAAATAAATTGCTATCCTTATTCACTTCCGTTACGAAGAAACCTTTCTTTTTCATTCTTTTTACAAGAGGTTCATAATCTTCTTTTTGTTTTAATTCAATACCTACTAATGCCGGCCCATTGTCTTTGTTATTCTTCTTAGTGTACTCAAAGCGGTTAATATCATCGGTTGGCCCAAGCACTTCGACTAAGAACTCTCTTAATGCACCTGCACGTTGTGGGAAATTCACAATAAAATAATGCTGTAATCCCTCATAAATCATTGAACGTTCTTTAATTTCCTGCATTCTACCAATATCATTGTTGCCTCCACTTACAATACAAACAACATTTTTACCCTTAATTTCATCTCGTAAAAAATCAAGTGATGCAATTGACATCGCTCCAGCAGGCTCTGCTACAATTGCGTTTTCGTTATATAACTCTAAAATAGTTGTACAGATTTTCCCTTCTGGTACAAGCAAAACTTTGTCCAAAACATCGTTACAAATAGAAAAGGTTTTGTCCCCCACCTTTTTCACAGCTGCACCATCAACAAATTTATCAATCTTCGCAAGTGAAACTACTTTGTTTTCTACTCTTGATTGATAAAGAGCAGGTGCACCCTCTGGTTCAACACCAATAAGCTTTGTTGAAGGTGAAATTGCGTGAAAGTAGGTACCCACACCAGAAATTAAGCCGCCTCCACCAACACTTGCTACAACATAGTCAATGTCCACATCAGCATCGTTCAAAATTTCTACTCCTACGGTCCCTTGTCCAGCAATGACATCTACATCATCAAAAGGGTGAATGAAAGTTCGGCTCTCTTCTTCACTGCTAATCATTGCCTTTTGATATGCATCATCAAACGTATCGCCGGTTAGAATAATATCAACATATTCTTTACCGAACAGTTCAACTTGAGAAACTTTTTGACGAGGAGTTGTTGACGGCATAAAAATTTTCCCATGGATTTTTAATTGACGGCAAGAGTATGCAACACCTTGTGCATGATTTCCAGCACTAGCACATACGATACCATTCTTTGTCTTTTCAGAATCAAGCTGCTTTATTTTATTAAAAGCACCTCTGATCTTAAATGAGCGAACAACTTGTTGATCTTCTCGTTTTAAATACACATTACACTCATATTTTTCAGAAAGTTGTTCATTTTTTTGTAATGGAGTATGTGTTACAACATCTTTTAGTAAATGATGCGCTTTTAATATATCTTCCACAAAAACATTGTGCACTTCATTGATTGTTTGTTTCATTGTCACGGTCCTTTCAACTGCTTGTTAATTTGAAATTATATCATGAATATTCGAAATTTAAAGGAAATATCAAAAAGTTTTACATAATTTTTAATTTTATGTTCCATAGATGGAACATAAGCAATAAGCTCACAAACTTTTCAAAAGTCTGAATAAATTCACACAAAACTTATATGAGGTGATAAAATAATGGAATATGAAATAAAAAATAAGGAAGGTGCAATTCCTTGTTTAATTGTTGCGGATGATGAAAATGGTCGTTACATGATAAGAGAAGCTGACACGAGCGGTGAAGTGTTTAACAGTTCAAGAGAGATGCTTTTTTGGATTTATGAAAATTGGAAAGAACAAGATTTTGAGGACAAACAATTGTTTCATCAAATAGTCTCTTCTTTACAAGATCATGTTCAGCAATCATAACTAGTATTTCTATTAAAAAATGATAAATGTCACTATTTCATCTTATGAATGAATGATATAATTTATAAATTGTTGAAAGACAATGACATTGAAAGGAGAAAAGATTATGGCAAACACACATACCTTTTCTAAAGGTGAAGAAATAGCAAATTCAATTACGCATGGTATTGGTGGCTTACTAAGCATTGCTGGTTTAGTCATATTGATTATCTTTTCCTCCTTACACGGAAATGCTTGGCATATCGTAAGCTTCACTTTGTTTGGAGTAACGATGGTTTTGCTATATACAGCTTCAACCTTAGTTCACAGCTTTCCAGCAGGTAGAGCAAAAGATTTTTTTGAAATATTAGATCACTCCGCTATTTACTTTTTTATTGCTGGCACCTATACACCCTTTCTTTTTATTGCGGTAAAAGGATGGGTCGGTTGGACATTATTTGGAATCGTTTGGGGTTTGGCAATAGGCGGAACAGTTTTCAAATCATTCTTCGTTAAGAAATACTTATTCTTTTCTACCATTATGTATGTTGTAATGGGATGGTTAATTGTTTTTGCATGGAACCACATTATTAGCAACGTGCCCTTTAACGGTGTAGTCTTGCTTGTCATTGGTGGAGTATTATATACAGTTGGTGCGGTTTTTTACGTTTGGCGTGGTTTTAAGTATCACCATGCGGTTTGGCATACTTTTGTTTTAGCAGGTACAGTGCTACACTTCTTCTCTGTATTATTGTATTTGTTGCCATAAATAGCACCTAGTACTGTTTTACAAAATATTTATCAAAATAAAACTATTCCAGACTTCTTTACATATTTGTAAGGAGGTCTTTTTATGTTTCCGATCAGAGCGTAAAAACTAAAGATCGTCATAACTGATTTTATCACGTAATGAATTAAAAGGCGTTATCCTTCTTTTTAGGGATAGCACCTTGTGTAAAAATCCACTCACTAGTCTTCTTAAACACAAAAAGAAAAATGTTATATCTCAATTTGTTTACTCTTTTGTAAAGTACTTTTTGCTAAAAGACTATTTAGTCTTTCTGAGCTTAAAAGCATTGCTGCTACAAAAAGAACGATACAAATTGGAAAAATACCTATTGTTGTATAAGACGCAATAAATCCAAGAAATGGTGGTAAAAAAGTACTTCCTGTATAAGCTACTGCCATTTGATACCCCATAATGGTTTGGGAATGCCTTTTCCCAAAACGTGTTGGTGTCTCATGCAACATACACGGAAATATTGGCGCTAAACCTAACCCAATCATAATAAAACCTACTAAAGAGAAAGTTGACGGCAATGGCAGGAATAAAAGGAAAGCACCAGCCAGTGCTACTGACTGTCCTGTACGAATGAGACTTAGATTACCTAATTTGAAAGTAATAAAGCCTGTTAAAAATCGACCAATTGTTATTCCTGCATAATAAAAGGAAACCCATTGTGCAGCAACTGCTACGGGTATCTCTCTGACATTCACTAAATAACTACTTCCCCATAGACCTACTGTTGCTTCAACTCCGCAATAAAACAGAAAGGATGCTAGAGCTAGTTTAACTCCCCTAATTTGCAAAGGTTTCACTTCTTCATTTTGACTAATATCATTTGACTCACCTTGCTTTTCACTTGTTATGGCATCGCTATTTTTCACCACTTTATTCCATAATGGCAATGTAAATAAAAGAATAAGAACTAATGCAAACTGTACTATTGCAATCGTAAAATATCCATTTCTCCAAGAGTTTTGTCCTGAAATAAATTGAGCCATAATGATAGGACCAAAAGTAGCTCCAACTCCCCAAAAGCAATGCAACCAGCTCATATGGTGAGCTTTATAATGTGTAGCAACATAATCATTTAACCCTGCATCAATAGCTCCTGCACCTAATCCAAGTGGTATAGCAAATAAAAATAACCATAAAACTGAAGGAGCAAAATTAAACCCTAACAATGCACCTGCAGTCATTAAAACACTAACAAATGTAACCTGCCCCGTTCCGAACCTTTTAAGAATCTTTCCGCTAGCTAGACTGGAGATAATGGTACCACCTGCAATCGCCATAAAAAGAAATCCAGCAGTCTCAAGCGCGGCCCCATAATCCAATTTCATTACAGGCCACGCTACTCCTAACAATGAATCAGGCAAACCTAAGCTGATAAACGCCAAATAAATAATGACTAAAAGAAATGTTGTCAAATTAAAAACCTCCCTTTTTATTAATATTTTTTTACTTTAACGAATTAGTATATAAACATACTCATCATAGATATTTAAAAAGTAACTTATTAATCTTCTTTAAAATGAGGAAGTAAAAACAAAAATTTATCACTAACTATAAGACCAAGTCCAAGACTGTATTACCCAAAAACATAATTTTTCCATTCACTATTTGTTCATCTATCTATTTTAACATAAGAAAATCCTGTTATTGTTTCAACAGGATTTTCTTTACTCTATACTAATGTGTAAGGCAACGCCTAAGTGGCCCTTCACATTAAGAGGTATGGAAGTTATGTTGGTGAATTGTTAGTATGATCCGCTCTTTAGAGATTCTTTTATCATCATACTGAACTTTTACCTCACCATCTTCAGTATCAATTAATACTCTTTCAATACCAGCTAATTCATTAAGTAAATACTCGATTTGTTGAATTGAATGCTCTGATGTAGCTTCTTTAACAAAAATTGTTTCTTCCGCCATAAAGCTCTCTCCTTTTAAGATTGTTTCAATAAATGGATAAACAATGAAACATTTTTATCTAAATTCTGTTTATCACAGTTTTTAAAATTGTTCTTATAGCTCATGTTCTCCGTCCACTATATCTAAAATAACCCTTATAAGTACAAAAAATTCCTTAATCCACCTTATATTATAGTAAGCAGTTTTGATTTCAATAAAAAGGGTGACGAAATTGGATATTTACGAAGCGGTAGAACAACTTATTAAATTAAGAGATGACTTAATGAAGTAGAAGCAAGAACCCTTTTGTTAAGATTAATTGAGTTGATACTACTATTTGTTCATTTCAATAAAAATTCGATTAATTTAAAAAAGCATCATTTCGTTTTTCAACGAAATGATGCTTTTTTCTCATATACTACAAACTCATAATCAAAAGGATTTTTTTCATCCCTAATTCCTTTTTCGCTTTTCACCATTTCCCACTCTTCTTCATTTGTTTTAGGAAAATATGTATCTCCCTCAAACTCATGATGAATATGTGTAATATAAAGGCGGTCACTGTAAGGTAAGATTTGCTGAAAAATCTCTGCTCCTCCAATGACAAATACTTCTTCATGGGATTGCAAAGAGAGTTCCTTTATATCGTCTATTGAATTCAGGACTAAACATCCTTCTTGGGAATAATTTTGATCTCTAGTAACAATAATATTTTCTCGACCTGGTAGTGGTCTACCAATAGACTCAAACGTTTTTCTTCCCATTACAATTTTATGATTCATCGTCGTTTTTTTAAAATAAGCCAGATCTTGTGGCAGGTGCCATGGAAGTTGATTATCTTTTCCAATAAGGCGATTAGTATCCATTGCAACTAGTAAAGAAATCAAACACTAACAGCTCCTTTAATATGTGGATGAGGATTGTAGTTTTCGAAACTGAAGTCCTCAAAAGAGAAATCAAAAATAGATTTAACATCTTTGTTCACCACTAAAGTTGGTAATGGCCTAGGATCTCGTTGTAATTGTTCTTTTACTTGTTCAACATGATTTGAGTAGATGTGAACATCTCCAAAAGTATGAACAAACTCCCCTACCTCTAAGTTAGTTGCTTGTGCAATCATATGAACAAGTAAAGCATATGATGCAATATTAAATGGCACACCCAAGAAAACGTCAGCAGAACGTTGATATAACTGACATGAAAGCTTCCCATCTGCTACATAAAATTGAAAAAAGCAATGACAAGGTGGTAGTGCCATAGAATCAACATCTGCAACATTCCAGGCTGAAACAATTAATCTTCTGGAATCTGGATTGTTCTTAATTTGCTCAACAACATTCGTAATTTGATCAATAGTAGAACCATCTCTTGCAGGCCATGCTCTCCACTGATGTCCGTAAACTGGACCCAGCTCTCCATCTTCATCTGCCCATTCATTCCAAATTTTCACACCATTATCTTGAAGATACTTTACATTTGTATCACCTTTAAGAAACCATAAAAGTTCATGAATAATTGATTTCGTGTGTAATTTTTTTGTCGTAATTAACGGAAATCCTTCTTGAAGGTTGAACCTCATTTGATAACCAAATGTGCTTATTGTCCCCGTACCTGTTCGGTCTTCCTTTATCACTCCGTTTTCAAGTACATGTTGACATAATTCCAAATATTGTTTCATTTAGACATTTCCCCTAACTTTTAATCCTTCATGTATTTTACCATACTTTAATACTGAGAATTCACATAAATATTTTTGCGTAACTCTGCTGCTTGTGTTTCTAGTGAACGAATAAATGTAAAAGTTAACGGGGCTTTTTCTTGTAGAGTTAATTTCGTTTGATTATTGTAATAATACATGGCAAATGTTTCAGCAAAATATTCTTCAGGGAATTGGATAAAATATGATTGTAGCGGGAAAAGAGAGTCAACTTCCTGTTTCCAGATATTTAAAAAGAGTGGATTTTTTCGAACGTACTGGAAAACATAACGATCAACAGCATGAGCAAATTCATGAAGCTCCAGTGACACAGATCCATGTCCTTTACCAAATTCACTATGCCCAATTTTTGCATAAACGACTCTATTATCACTCATCCCCGGAACTAACTCCCAATTCGGATCATTTGTTTCATATCCACGTGGTTTTAAGTCTTTTAATCTATCTAAACCATTTTGACTAGTTAAAGAACCCGTAAACAGTTTAATTTGAATACTTTCCTCTGCTGCTAATAATAAAATATTTTCATCTACTTTTTGTATATTTTTTATCATCTTCACTGCATCATTTTCCGAAAAACCTTTAGGAGGTAAATAAACCAATTCACTAACTATTGGTTTAGATAAGGATAATTCATTTGTCTCAAACTTATATAAAGATAGCTGAACACCTTCAGGAAAGGCTTTTGCTAGATGATAAAATGGAATACAAATAAGAGAGAGTAAAAGAATGAATAATGTCTTTTTCATGATGTATATCCCCCTCTTTACTAATGAAAAATTTGTAAAAATTTTAAGAGGTTTGTAGGTTAAATACTTTTCTACTATACTATCATAAATAGACAATTTTAACTAGAAGTGTTGGGGTCGCATAGATTATTGATATTATTTCCAAAACAAAGCAAAAGGGCATACGGATGTATGCCCTTTCAACATTTTTTTCAAATAATAAAAGTCATTAATGGTAACTCATCCAATTTGGAGGAGTGTTTTTATTCCAATAAATACTGCCTAGATCTATATGTGATTGAAATGAATCATGATAAGAGTGATAGTGGAAGTTGAACCAATACCCTTCTAAAGGACGATTCTCTCTTCTAACGTGAAAACGCAAAACATCCTCACCTGTTTGTGTGTTATAGATGTGAAAAATCTTTTCTCCAGTTCCACCTGATGGCCTTGAAATTTCAACATGTTCAAAAAGTTCGTCATCTTCGACATTAACATAATATGTAATGACTTCCTCCATTTTAGGCAGAATTACTTTTTTAAACTCATCTTGGATTACATCGCCAATTTTATCTCCAAACTTAGAAAAAGATTTTTGCTCTGCTTCAAAAAGAAGAGAATCAATAATTTCATCTTTTGATAAAGATACTTGCTGTTCAACATCTATATTATCAGATAGTAATGCATGTTCATTTTCATTCGAGAATGTAGGCTTGGTCACCGAATCTTCTGCTGGCTTCTCTTGAACTGCCGCTAAAGACGCAGGTGGTGTTACAAGTCCAAAGGTTGCGATAGAGAATAAAATAAAGAGTGATTTTCTCAACCATTTGTTCATGACAGTTCTTCCTCCAACAATATGATTATAGCAATATTTTATCATAGTCTTAGAGGTTATTATATATCAATTTTATTACAAAATTTAAAAACAATTTGTTCAATAAAATGTAACACTTTTATTGTTGGACGAAAACGTTTAAAATAGAAATATCTAACACATATTATGTAAAAAAGTATAGGAGGGTTTAGAAATGGGTTATGATACTTTATTCGTTATACTTTCTTTTGTTACACTAGCTTATTTTATTTACGTTGAAATTACGGACTAATACATAAACAAAGCAAAGGGTGCCACAAACGTGAGCACCCTTTTTAGTTGTCAAAGCAAATACTTTATGTTCTCTTTGTTTTTTTTCGAGCGGAATCCACTTGCTTACCACCTGTTTCATTCATAGTGGTGCCTTGTCCCTCAACATTTGGAGAGCTAAGACCAGCTCTAGATGGGTCAACTTTTCTTTTTGGCATAAAGATAACACCTCCATGATATTATCTTTTGCTATTTGTGCAAATCTATGACTCCATAATGGAATTTCGCTGTTTTACGGACATTTACTTGAAATTGAAATTCGGCAAAACGTGAACTTCTCCAATGGTCTTTTAACACGATTCTTTTAGAAGCAACTCGTTTTGCTTCAGTAATAGTCTCTTTAGTTAACTTAGAATAATTTGCAATTCTTTTTAAAGGTTGTAATCCAACGGAGCCTTCTATCGTTTCCTCAAACATTGGATCAAAATAAATCACATCAAAACTGTTATCCGGGCATTCTTTCAAAAAAGCAAGATGCTCTCTATTTTTTACCTGAATTCTTTTCATTGCATCATCCAATTGAGGTAAACCAGTTTTCCACTGATAAAGACCTGTTTGCACAAGAAAAGCTAAAGGCTTACTGCCTTCTATTCCACAAACTATTCCTTTATCACCAACAACATAGCTAGCAATTATACTGTCCGAAGCCAGTCCAAGTGTACAATCTAAAAAGGAACTTCCTTTTTCAAGCTTACATGCAACACAAAAGGGATCGTCTTCTCCCTTTACTATTCTTTTTATTCGAAACATAGCTGAATTAGGATGAAAAAACAAAGGTTCTGTAAAATCAGAAAAATGAAGTTCCATCCTATTTTTCCCAACAACAAGAATATCATCATCACATTCTCTTTTTAACTGATCAACAGCTCTTTTATTTCTTCTCAAAAAAATTGAATCCAATTCATTTGCAATTTCTATAGCAGACTTTATTAAATTTTCATCAGGCCTTCCTGAAGTGGTGATTATCATACCTATTTATACTCCTATATGCCATATTCACTGCTTTTTTATCTTGTAAAAAAAGGATGCAATAAGCACCCTTTCTTTTAACAATATTTTTCAAATGAAGATTCTAAATTTCCCATTATCTCTTCAATTGAATTTCCTTCGATTTCGTGACGAGGTATAAAGTGAACAACTTCGCCATTTTTAAGAAGTGCCATTGATGGTGATGAAGGTTCGTGCCCTTTAAAATACTCACGCATTTTACTAGTCGCTTCTTTATCCTGTCCAGCAAAAACAGTAACAATTCGATCTGGTTTTTTTTCAGCATTCAAAACAGATTGTGTTGCAGCAGGCCTTGCTAAGCCAGCTGCACACCCGCAGACAGAGTTGACTACAACTAAAACTGTTCCATCTTCTTCATTCATGAATTGTTCCACTTCTTCTGCTGTTGTTAATTCTTCAAATCCTGCATTGGTTAATTCTGCTCTCATCGGTTTTACCATTTGTCTCATATATTCTTCATATGCCATTGACATAATAAAATCCCTCCAAAATGTGCATTAATGTAAGTAAAGAATACTATAGGGTCATCATTCTTGCAAATAAATAGAAACAACCTAACAACTTATAACATTAGGTTGTTTCATATTCATGTTACTCTTTTTAAACCTGGCCGTTAATATGTGCTTGAAGTTATGAGAATCATCATTAAATTTTATGACCTAAAGCTTTAAAATCATATTTCACTTATCATTTTCCTCATACAAATCAGTTACTGCGCCTTTTGAAGCGCTTGAAACAAGACGGGCATATTTTGAAAGAACACCTCGTTCTAAAAGCTTAGGTGCTGACCAATTTTTCTTACGTTGCTCAAATTGTTCTTCTGTTAATGCAACAGACAGTTCACGTTTTTCACTATCAACTGTAACCATGTCTCCATTTTCAACAAAAGCGATTGGACCACCAACTTGTGCTTCTGGAGAAATATGACCAACTACTAATCCATGAGACCCTCCTGAGAAACGTCCATCCGTTAATAACGCAACACTTTCTCCTAAACCTTTTCCTACAAGAATCCCTGAAATGGACAGCATTTCAGGCATACCTGGTCCACCTTTTGGTCCTTCATAACGTATGATTAAAACATCACCAGCTTTAATTTCTCCTGAAATAACTGCTTCTGAGGCTTCTTCTTCTGTATTAAACACCTTTGCTGGTCCAGTTAACTTCGACACCTTTAAACCAGATACTTTAACAACAGCTCCTTCTGGTGCAAGATTTCCTCGTAAAATGACTAAAGGACCGTCTTTACGTTTTGCTTCAGATACGGGATATATCACTTTTTGTCCTTCTTTTAATTCTTGGCAATCTGCTAGGTTTTCAGCAACTGTTTTACCTGTTACCGTTAAGCAATCTCCGTGTAAGAAGCCCTCCTGAAGTAGATATTTCATAACAGCTGGAACCCCCCCAACTTGATGCAGATCATTCATAACATATTTTCCACTTGGCTTTAAGTCTGCCAAATGAGGAACCCGTCTTTGAATTCGATCGAAGTCATCAATTGTTAAGTCAACCTTAGCAGCATGTGCAATTGCAAGTATATGAAGAACAGCATTTGTTGAACCACCAAGTGCGTACACAACTGTTATTGCATTTTCAAATGCTTCTTTTGTCATGATATCTCTCGGTCTAATTCCTTTTTCAATTAACTTATAAACAGCATCACCTGCATCAAAGCAATCTTGAAATTTTTCATCTGATTCAGCAGGGTTAGAGGAACTACCAGGTAAACTCATACCCATTGCTTCGATTGCAGATGCCATTGTGTTCGCTGTATACATTCCTCCACAAGATCCTGCACCGGGACATGCATGACACTCGATTTTACTTAATTCATCTTTATTAATCTTTCCTGCATTGTATTGACCAACACCTTCAAAAACAGAAACAATATCAATATCTTTTCCATTCAATTTACCTGGTTTAATGGAGCCCCCATAAACGAATACTGACGGCAAATTCATACGTGCCAGGGCAATTAAGCACCCGGGCATATTTTTGTCACAGCCTCCAATAGCAACAACTGCATCTAAGCTTTCTCCACCTACAACTGTTTCAATAGAATCAGCAATCACTTCACGGCTTGGAAGAGAATATCTCATACCAGCAGTACCCATTGATATTCCATCAGATACGGTAATTGTATTAAAGATCATCCCTTTACCGCCTGCTCCATTTGCACCATTTTTTGATTGAATAGCAAGCTTGTCAATATGTATATTACAAGGTGTAACCTCACTCCAAGTACTTGCAACCCCAATCAAAGGTTTTTTAAAATCTTCATCACTAAAACCTACTGCACGAAGCATTGCACGGTTTGGTGCTCTTAACGTCCCTTCAAATACCTTACTGTTATTTCTCAAATCTTTGGTCATCATAATACCTCCATACTTTTCGTTTGTAATAATATTCAGTAAATTCACTACAAATAAAAACAGTCAATCTTAATTGACTGTTTAGTTTTGAGCTCTACCCATTTCTACGCTCTGTCATTTGTTTCCAAACAGAGCCTTTTGCTTCTTCTCCGCCCTCAATTCGTCCAATTGCCATTTTTACCTGCATGCTCACTTCAAATTCCGAATCATTTTCGGCTTCTTTTAATGCTTGAAGGGCTGACTCATCTCCTACTTCATATAGAAACATAGCTGCACGCCATCTTACTAGTTTGTTTTTATCTTTAAGTGCAGCTATCATTTCGTTCATTGCGGCGGGATCACCCATATCAGATAAACAGTCACCAGCTGTTCTTCTAACTGTAACTGATTTATCTTTAAGTGCTTTATATAATAAAGGTAACACAATAGGCTTTTCTATCATACCAAGATAGACAGTTGCAAGCCTTCTGATTGATGGCTTTTCATCATCAAGTGCTTTTTCAAGTACTGGAAGATCCTCTTCAGTTGGTTCCATTTGGTCTAAATGTGCAAAACGCTTTGTCCAATCCTCATCATCAAGCATGTCGAGACTAACCTTGTAGGATTTACGAGCTTGAACTTTTGTTTTTTCTTTTTCATTCGCTGCTTTAATGAGCCTTTTTAGACGATCTTCAGAATAAGCAGCACTGATCTCATCCACAACATCTTTTCCAATATCAGCAAGTTCACCATATCGAACTCCATGGTCTTTCCACTGCCTATCAAGAACAACATTGTCATTGGCTTGTTGTGCAGTCATAACAGTTTCTTTAAACCGATCTGGTAAGCCAAAGCGTTCCTCAAGAATTCCATCAGTAAGTTTCACTTGCATTGGTATTCCATTAAACATTTGAATAAAAACCTTTACTTCTCCAAATGCTTCTTCATTTGTTGCATTATTTGCTTGTTCAGCTACATCCTCACCAAATGCTTGACGAACTTGTGCCAAAAGATCTTTCCAATCATATTTTGCATTCCTTTCAACAGCAAGGAAATCAGCAACATGATATACACCTTTAATTCCTTCAATGGATAGGATATCTTTAATGATATTAGGTGCTTCACTAGCTTGATCTTTTTTGTAATTATTGCTTTTTCCAGAAGGAAGCTCTTCTGATAAAAGAACCTTCATCGTATTTGGACTAGGAGTAGGTTCGATTGATTTTATTTTCATAATGGCACTCCTTTATTCTTATCGTAATGATATTGTAACATAGCCACTTTTTTTCATGCCATTCATAGGGTTTGATCGTCTTCGCATACTTTTACTTTTAACAGTTGAAACAAATTTTTAAAAAAGACGAGCATGCTGCCTGTGTTATATTTTTTTCGGACCATTCCACTCTTTTAGAAACTGCTCCAAAAAACCTTCGAGATATTGATGTCGTTCTTCAGCTAAAAGCTTTCCGGTTTTAGTGTTCATTAACTCTCTTAATTTTAACAATTTATCATAAAAATGCTGTATTGCATTAGACAAGTCCAAACCTTCTGGGTCATAAATCACATTTCCTTTAGAACCAGCAAAAGCAAACGTCCTGGCTATTCCAATCGCTCCAATCGCATCTAAACGATCACCGTCCTGAACAATTTTCGCCTCGAGTGAAAGCTTACCAGCTGAAATATGCTTTCTAAAGCTTATATTTTCAATAATAGAGATGATTTCATTCATTTCATTACGATTAACTTCTAATTCAATTAATAGTTTTTTTACATCAGTTACTTCTAGTTTTATCTCCTTTGACAGCTTATCATCTATTAGATCATGTAAAAGTGCAGCTGTTTCAACAATGAACATATTTACTTCCTCTTCTTGTTCTCCGATAAGTAAGGCATTTTTTCTAACTCGATCAATATGCCACCAGTCGTGACCGCTACCCTCTTGCTTTAATCTTTTTTTCACAAAATCCTCTATCGTTTGTACCATGATTTTCTTTGTTTTCTCCACTTAAAAATTACACTCCTCATCCTTAAGAAACGATTTTTGAAATTAATTACACTCCTATAGAAAACTGTTAAAGTTTCGGATATATAAACACTGACTAGCTCATTCACATATACTACTTTATCAATATTAAAGGAGTATGTTCATGAAAAACGCGAGAAACCAGCAGCAACCAATGATCGGCCAAGCTTGGACTGGTAAACATGTTATTCTTCTACATTGCAATGAACGAAATCAATTTAAGCAATTATATAGTAGTTATCATGCCCCAATCGAGCCACCTCGTCAAAATTGTGCTGAGACTTTGTCACAACTTTTTAGCATTGGATATAAAGTGAAACAAGTTACCACCCTTACCGGAGGACAACTACAGTATTTACTTGTTCTTTAGATACTGAAAAAGAAGTCTGACGTGTAGACTTCTTTTAGTATCTTTTTAATATGAGGCTTTATTTCTTTTGGATTTGTATTCGGTGCAAATCGCTCTATTGGCTGACCATTTGAATTTACAAGAAATTTTGTGAAGTTCCATTTTATCGATTTTGTTCCAAGCAACCCTGGAGTTTCAGATGCCAAATACTTAAATAATGGATGAGCATTTTCACCGTTAACTTCAATTTTCGAAAACATTGGAAAGCGAACACCATAGTTTATTTCACAAAAGCTTTCAATTTCTTCATTGTTACCTGGTTCCTGCCCCATGAATTGATTGCAAGGAAAACCAAGGATGGTAAATCCTTGGTTTTGAAATTCATCGTAAAGATTTTGTAATTCTTTATATTGAGGCGTAAAACCACATTTGCTAGCTGTATTTACGATAAGAAGGACCTGATTCTTATACTCTTCTAATGTTTTCATTTCACCTTTGATGGTTTCTACTTCAAATTGATATAAACTCATTAGTTGAAACCTCCTTTTATTTTATAAATCTATTACCTCTTGGTGCTTAGCCCTAATAGTGAAATTGAGTGGTCCACAATATTTATTAGGTCATCAATGGAATCTTCACCATATAAAGTTTGAAATTCTACCATATATTTATGATGATACTTGACACTATGATCAGTTATCTCTTTTGTTAATAATAGCTTCACAAAATGTTGTTTTCCCCAGCTTCTTTTTAATTTTTTTAGCAATAATTCATCATATTCATGAGTACCGTTGTTCTCATAAAAAGACACTGTTACATAACACCCAGGCTTTTCATTCGTTTCTAACAGCTCTCCAGATAATTCCCGATGAGGTATTTCAATTTCAATGAGGATTGACCGTTTGCTTTTTCTAACATCTTCAATTGTAATGATATACTTTCTCACCATAGTAGCTAAGTCAACGATATCACTTCGACCAATAACATTAATTTTCCCTTGAAGATCCAAGTCGTATATATATCCTTCTATTACTACTTTCAAGTTATCAAAGACAGTCGGATCAAACATAGTTACCTCCTAAAACAAGCCAGTTGCCTTTCCGTCTGCTGAAACATCCATATTTAGAGCAGCAGGCTCAGATGGTAAACCTGGCATTGTCATAATATCACCGGTTATAGCAACGATAAAGCCGGCACCTAACGAACCCTTTAATTCACGTATTGTGATCGTAAAGCTTTCAGGTCTACCTAACACAGATGCATCATCTGTTAAAGAATATTGAGTTTTTGCCATACAAATCGGCAAATTATTCCACCCTAAGCGCTCAAATTCTTGAATTTGTTTCTTTGCTTTATTCGTAAACTGAATTCCTGTTGCTCCATAAACTTTACTTGCAATATTGAAAATTTTCTGTTCAATTGAATCTTCATCTTTATATAAAAATTGAAAGGTATTTTCTTGTTCTTCAATAATCTTGAGTACTTTTTCAGCTAACTCTACTCCTCCATTGCCGCCATGTTCCCATACTTCACATAAAACAGCAGGATGTCCTTCCTTATTACTCCAATTTAATAGCTCTGTTATTTCATCTTCTGTATCTGTAGCAAATTTATTAATTGCTACGATGTATGGTAGTCCAAAGCTTTTTATTGTTTCTATATGTTTTTTTAAGTTGGCAATGCCTTTAATTAAAGCATCCTTATTTTCTTGCTGTAATTGATCTTTCTTCTCTCCACCATGCATTTTAAGAGCTCTTATCGTTGCCACAATGACCACAGCAGA
>NZ_JBLUOI010000060.1:0-30109 GCF_048059995.1 Metabacillus sp. YM-086
CAACGATTAACTACTCTTACTCTTCTACAACACTATGTACTTCTTTATCTAGTATATAAACACCATAAAAAATGAAACCTTCCATTATACTTAACCGTATTAAGTATATAACCATTCCAAAAAAACACATCGAAAGGAGACACTATGGTTAACATCCTTGTCTTTTCTCTTATTATTGGACTTTTAACAGTCGTTTTCATGATTCCTTTTACAAAACAAAAGCAGGCAAAAAAAGATAAAAAATCGGCTAAAAATAAGCCAAGCGTACGGGTACTTATCATCTTTTCTATGATTATTATGATCGCAATGTTTGCGGTTTACTATTTTACTAATTTAGATCGTAATATTTCTTCATTATGGTTTTTTCTCATCCTTGTTTCTGGATTAGGTATGATCCTTGCAACAGGAAAGGAAAAGCTACTAAAGGGTCTTGTTTTCTTAGCAAGTCTTGTATTTGGCATTTATCTACTTGTGGCACCAGTTTTTAATGCGGATGAAAAATTCGAATATGTAGAGATGGAAGAATTAGTGGAAATTAAAGCATTTGATGAAAATAAAACCCCTGCTAGCGTTCCACCCCAGTTTGCTAGAAACAAAATGAAAAAGTCGTTTGGTCAAGTACCGAATA
Organism: Metabacillus sp. YM-086; assembly: GCF_048059995.1. Lineage (NCBI taxonomy): Bacteria > Bacillati > Bacillota > Bacilli > Caryophanales > Bacillaceae > Metabacillus > Metabacillus sp. YM-086. Next base: position 629 of record NZ_JBLUOI010000060.1, read on the forward strand.
CAAGTTATTATGAACTTGGAAATCTACAGGTACAAAAAGTAAATGGAGAATTTGTTTATATTGCACCAGTTGAGTTCTCAGGATTTTTTAAATGGTTGAATGGTGATGAAACACCTGGTTACTTTACTTTAAGTGCCACTGATTCTTCCGATAATCCAAAGTTTGTCAAATCTGAGATGATCTATACACCATCCTCTTATCTTAATAAAAATGTTGAACGTCATATAAGAATGAACTATCCTAAGCATATTTTTTATGGTGATGTTCAATTAGAAATTGACGAAGATGGCAAACCATTCTATATCCGTACCTATGGTCAATTTGTTTCAGCTCGTAATGGTTTCGAGGCTGATGGAATTGTCATGGTTGATCCTAAGAGTGGGGAAACAAAGGATTATAAGCTAGCTGAAGTACCCTCTTTTATTGATGGAGCTGTTTCTCCTGAAGCTGTGAGCTTACAGAACAGCTATTATGGAAATTATATACATGGGTTTTGGAATAGTATTTTTGGTAAATCTGATGTGAAGCTACCTTCTGATGAAGGAACGGAAGCAAATGTAAGTCCAATATTTAATGAAGATGGTGACATGTATTATTTTACTGACTTTACTAGCCCTAAAGAAGGCGTAGATTCTATGCTGGGGTACTCCCTTACCAATTCTAGAACAGGAAAGGCAACCTATTATACTGGAAATCTAGAAGCATCGTATATGGATTCCCAAGGTGCGCTTCAAATTATCGAAAAGAAATTTATCGAGAAAAAATGGCATGGCGAAATGCCGGTTTTATATAATTTTTATGGAGAAGCTAGCTGGTTAACACCTGTTTTGGATTCTAACGGCTTTTTACAAAACTACTTCATTGTTTCTGCTGCTAACCCAGAAATATCTGTCTATGCAGCAACACCTAATCAAGCGCTAAAGCAATATAAAGTAGCTCTACAAAAAGGTGGAAGCTCTGTAGATGGTACCTCTAAAGCTGAAGAAAAAACAGTAACAGGCAAGGTTGTACGTGTTTACAAAGAAAAAGCGGGGGATTTCACGACGACTTCATTTTTGTTAGACAATGGCAAAAATTTCGTGATATCATCAGAAAATTATCCATTGGCTATTTACTTACAGGAAAATGATTCAGTGAACATTTCCTATCTAGATACAGGTGAAAGCTTCTTGCCAGTTAAGGAGATGAGTATTGAAGGTTTGGAATAAGCCAGAAATGTTGATACATGTGAGTGAATAAAAATTAGGCTGTAGATAAACTCGAATTTATCTACAGCCTTTTTTATATTAGATTCTAGAATTTTCGACAAAATTCGGGAAGTGACAGGCACCACCTTCCCCTACTAAATACTCTCCTGCTTCAATCCATCAATAATATTTTCTTTTTTGATTTTTTGGATGCTGTAGAGCATGGCTAATCCAACGATGACGAATATGATGACGATGACAAAGGCTACGCTCATCCAAGGGACTGCAAAGCCGTATTCGAAGGTTTGGCGTAGTCCTAGGTACATCAAATACATGACTATGCCGCTGATTGGGAGTCCGTATGTTAATGATTTTATTCCATAGAAAATACTTTCGTAGTTTATCATTTTATTAAAGCCTTTTGGTGTCATACCGACTGAACGTAGCATGGCAAATTCACGTTTTCGAAGTGTAATGCTTGTTGAGATCGTATTAAAAATATTTGCAATCGATATTAACGAGATTAATGTGATAAATCCGTATGTGAATACTGACAGCATAAGGACCATTTGCTCTTGTTCTTGCCTTCTTTCAAATACGTTATAAACATACATATTAGATGAAATAGCTTCATCCAATGCTTTCTGAGTGCCAAGTGGATCAGATGAATTCAGATACAAGTATGGATTCATTTCGCTCTGTAGTTGCTTATTAGAACGAATAAGATTGTCTAGCGTTTCTTGTGTGACAATGATATCAAGTCCACCTAAACTAGCCGTTTGAACACCCATTGGAACTTGATCCGTTAACGCACCGATCTTAATACTATTCAAAAATTGCTGATCTCCATTTCCTTCATAATCAAAGGTATGCAAATCTACCATTTGTCCAATTTCACCATGAATGGTCTTTTCTTCAATCAATTTTCCAGATTCAGCATCTTCGTATTTTATCTTTTCAATAATAATGGCACTAGGATCGTTGGGATTATCAAGTTTTTCAACATCTGCCTCGATACTGTTGGCGAATTCTTTAAAACTTTCTTGATCTAATCCATGTAACGTTGCGTAATAAGGGTATTTTCCATCCTTTACAACAGAATCATCTTCTTTTGCTAGCTTCTGTATTTCTTTTGAAGCCATTTCTACAGGAATCATAGCATTTACACTCACATCATTTAGCAAAATCGAATCAGTAACATAGTCAAGGTTTGCCAGTGGTGCTAGGTCCTCCGAATCAACCCCAGATCCATATACCTGAATATCATAGCTAATATCATGTTGAGACAGTTCAAGTGACTTTTTAATATTATCTGTAAAAAATGACACAGCTAAAAACAGGACAATACTAATCACTAAAGAAAACACGGTTGCTTGATATCTTCGTTTATTTCGTTTTAGGTTTTTAAGACCAATTTCTGCTTCTATTCCAAATAGTTTACGAACAAACTTTGATGTTTTGACAGCTTTTCGTGTTAATTTTACATCCTGTGTTTGACGAAGTGCATCGATTGCTGACACTTTTGATGCTCTTTTTGCTGGAAGATAAGTTGAGATGAAAATCGTTAAGATAGAAACAACACAAGCAACTAGTATCGAAGCCGGTGTAACTATTACCTTTAGTTTTACAGACGTATTAAGCGCGTCGTGTAGATATGAGTTAATAAAAGCAAATGTGACGGCCATCCCGCCAATACCTGAAAGAAAGCCAAGTGGAATACTAATGGCCCCAATGATTGCTCCTTCAAAAAATACAGAGTTTCGCTTTTGTTTTTTAGTTGCCCCAACACTCGCAAGCATACCTAAATGTCTTGAACGTTCTGAAACACTAATGGCAAACGCATTATAAATGAGTGCCACTGAACCAACTATAATAACAGCCATGATTATTCCTGCAAGAGAGAATAATGTAATAAATAATCCTTCATTCTTCGTTACACCATAAAAGCGAAGCAATTCCGTATTATAGCTAATAAATTCAATACCTTGTTGCTCGGCAAGTTTTTCTGCATGTTTAAAAAGTGAGCCTTTGACCTTCTTTAGCACAACAATTGCATCAGCTTTATCAGCATTGCTCACTACATCTTTATCAACATAGCTTATGATGGTGTAGCCAGGTGCTAATGAATTTTCCCATTTGGGACGTTTAATCTTACCAACGATGGTAAACGTTTCTGTTGATTTTATCTTGAGTTCTTCAGCTACTCCATTTTCATCTATCGTCAAGCTATAAGACTGGTCAAGACCCTCTTCTTGATTGTGAGTAACACGATTTCCGATATCAAGAGAGAGCTGGTCTCCAATCTTATATTGTACACTCGCATTCTTTTCAATTTCTTCTGAAATCACTACTTCGTTTTCAGCTTTTGGTAAACGCCCTTCCGATAACTCAATCGGAAACTGCTTGAATGCAGTTGCGTTATATTCTTTTATAAACAAATAGGGCTTGCTTTCATTTTTAGAATCTGGAAAGTGTGCATATCCAAGATCTCTAGATAACATGACCTTTTCAGTTTCATTATCCTTTTCAATGGCTTCAAGTTGTTTTGCATTCACATCTTTATATTTAACATGCCATTCACCATTTTGTGAGATATTTTCCCTAATGGTCAAATCTAAAAAAGAAACACTTAGGGTTGCAACGGCTGAAATCATGGCCACTGAAATGATGACTCCAATAATGGTTACGAGTGTTCTGCGTTTATTTTCCTTGAGATGCCGAATTGTTAATTTGTTGATAATGTTCATGGACGGATCACCTCATCCTTTGCGATCCTTCCGTCCTCAATTGAAATCACACGATCAGCTTGTAAGGCAATACGTTCATCATGTGTAATCACAATTAATGTTTGGTTATACGTTTTATTGAACATTTTTAAAAGCTCAATAATTTCACCGCTGTTTTTGCTATCTAAATTTCCAGTAGGCTCATCCGCTAGCATAATTGCAGGATTACTAATTAAAGCACGTCCTATGGAAACCCTCTGCTGCTGACCACCAGAAAGCTGATTTGGTAAATGGTTTAAGCGATTTTCTAACCCTAATGTAGCAATAATCTTCTTTAAATGCTCTGGATCGACCTTATGCTCATCTAATAACATTGGGAGGGTAATATTCTCTTCAACTGTTAAAATCGGAATCAAATTGTAAAACTGATAAATAAGTCCGATTTGTCGTCTTCTAAAAATCGCTAATTGTGTTTCATTTAAGCTATAGATATCGGTATTATCTATTAATACCTTTCCGCTAGATGGCCGATCAACACCACCAAGAAGATGAAGTAGAGTTGACTTCCCAGATCCTGATGGACCAATAATTGCGACAAACTCCCCTTTTTTCACAGAAAACGATACATTATCTAGTGCTTTAACTGCTGTGTCTCCTTTGCCATAGACCTTAGACAGATTTTCAATTTGTAAAATATTCATTATGATTTCCTCCATATTTTCATCTTACTGTTAGTTTATCTGCCTAATATGACAATAAAGTGACTAGCAAAGTGACAATTTATTCACATTGGGACGGAGGGTCAGGTTCGTTGTCCCTTTGGGACACGGAACCTGACCCTCCGTCCCTCTAAATGACTTGTTTATAAAACTTAATGATGAATGTTGTTCCTTTTCCGATTTCGCTTTTTACTTCAATGTCACCATGTTGACTTTTGATAATACTGTGTGCCATTGCTAGTCCTATGCCGACACTATCTTCTCCTGCATTTTTCCCTCTGTAAAAACGTTTGAAAATATAAGGTAAATCTTCTTTTGGAATACCCTTGCCATTATCAGAGAGTATCAATTCCGTAAATAGTGCATTTTCTGTAAACGATATGGAAATTTCTCCACCCTCCTGTGTATGCTCCACACAGTTTTTCAAAATATTGATGATCGCCTCTGTTGTCCAGTTGAAATCACCAATAAAGGATACTTCTTTATCATCCGTTACGTTAAGAGTTTGTTGCTTAATATCCATTGGCACTAAAACAGGTTGAATAGCTTGTTCTACTATTTCAGCAATAAAAATAGGATCCTTTTTAAAAGGAACGGTTCCCGCGTCAATTTTTGAAAGCTTTAATAAAGAGGATACAAGCCATTCAATTCGTTCAAGCTGCACGCGAATGTTATTCGTGAACTCTTCTCGCTTTGCTTCATCAAGCTTCGTGTCACCTAAAAGATCTGCCATGACCATCATCGAAGTTAATGGCGTTTTTAGCTGGTGAGAAATATCTGAAATGGCATTCGTTAGCTTCACTTTATCTTGTTGTAACAACGAGTGATGCTCAGACAGCATCAACGTTACTTTATAAATATCACTTTTTAAAATACTAAGTTCACCTTCATAATTATCACGAACATCCAGACTATAGTCACCGCTTGAAATTTTACGTAAATAGCCCGATAGCTTTTCAATTTCCCTGTATCTCCATTTTGTAAAAAATAAACTACAGCCAATTAGTAGGACAGAGGTTAGAAAAACCATCGTTGCTGCTAGTCCTGAAAGCAGGAAAAAAGTAGCGATTGTTGCCAGTAACATTATTGCTACTAAAGCAAGGAGAAAAAATTGAATTTCTTTGTTTCGTAACATCCTAGTCACCAACCTTATAGCCCATGCCACGTACTGTCTTGATAATGGTTGGGTTTTGCGGCTCGTCCTCTAGCTTTTCACGTAATCTTTTTATGTAAACCGTCAATGTATTATCATTCACAAAGTCACCTACAACATCCCAAATTCGATCAAGCAGCTGTGCTCTGGTAAGAACCTGTCCAATATGATTTGCAAAGATCAAAAGAAGGCGGTATTCCAACGCAGTAAGGAGCACTTCCTCCCCGTTTTTGTACACCTTTCCTTCTAGTGTATTGATCCGAATAGTTTCGATTTCAAATATATTTTTTGCTTGCGTTGTTGATTGCTTATTGTAACGGCGAAGCACGGATCGAATTCGAGAGAATAACTCACGAATACGGAACGGCTTTGTTATATAATCATCCGCCCCCATATCAAGTCCCATCACCACATTCACTTCATCATCCAAAGCAGTCAAAAAGATTACAGGCTTATCTCCCCGTTTCTTCACTAACTCACATAGCTCGTAACCACTTCCATCTGGTAAGGACAAATCAAACAAAAACAAATCTACCTCATTTAATTGCTTTTCAATTACATTTTTCGCCTGCTCAGTATCATAGCAAACAATCGTTTCATATCCTTCTTGTTTTAATGAGTAATCCAAGCCCATTGCAATTGATTTATCATCCTCGACAAGTAATATTTTCATATCTAGCACCTTTATTCTTGTATTTTTACAAATGATTTTTTAATTTCTCCTATGATAACAATGTACTGAACCCGAGAATAAGCACAAGTGATTATTTTTTCACAATAGCAACGTCTTTATTTTTTCTCTTTTGAACTTCTTCCATCTTCAGATAAAAGCTTTCCTCTAAATCAATTTCAAAGTAATTTGCAAACTTCGTGATGTATGCAAGACAATCAGCAAATTCTTTCCCTAGTTCCTTTTTTATACTGGCTTTCGCTATCTCGAACGCTTGATCTTCTGGCATTCCATCATTGATCATTGTATTTGTCAAATTGAAGGCTTTGCGTAATTCCTCCGCTATTTCTGCAACTTCTGTCGTTAGTAGCATGTAATTATTTAATAGTGATGACTTTGTTCTTTCATAATCATCCGTTTTAATTTGCCAATTCATTTCCTCTTGGTATTGTTTTGAAAACTCTTGTAGTTTTTTCATGTTTGTTCCTCTTTTATTCTTTAGTTTATAAAACCTATTTTAAGACAAATCAGATGCTCAAGCCAACACTAGAATAAGAGTATATTATTTTATTTAGCAATTGAGTTTTTTAAAAAAGTGTACTTCCTAAACAAAAAAACACCTCGCTCTTCTCCTTATAAGAAAAACGAAGTGAATATATTAGCGAATTGATATGTTGTTTAGTTCATAGCTGGTTCATAAACATTTCCGTGTAAATCACGAATTTTCACTAAACAAATGTAACAGCTCTTTAGCACTATGTACCTCATAATCGGGCTTATAGGGAGCATCTGCTGGTAACCCCTTTTTTCGATGATTCATCCAGATCGCCTGCCAGCCTGCTTGCTTTGCTCCAATAATATCCTTTTCAAAATTGTCCCCGATATATACCGTTTTGCTTTGATCAAGATCCATTTTCTGTTCAATAAACTCAAACACTTCCCGTTTAGGTTTCGCATGACCAATACTTCCAGAAATAAACGTCTTTTCTGCAGGTATCCAGCGATTAAGACCGAGCTGGTCAATTTTCATGGCTTGATGTTTTTCTTCACCGTTCGTAAGAATCCCAAGCCGTTTCCCATCTCTGTAAAGAAGATTCAGTAATTCTTCAACTTCCGGAAACAGTGTAATATTATTTTGTTCAGCAACATATGTTTCATGAAAAATAGCCGCCTTTTCCGTATCAATCGGAATGTTAAAGTCCTTACAGGCAGCAATTATTCGACCGGTTTGCCATTCAAAATGAGAAATTTCACCGGCTTCACTTTTATCGAATAAGATCTCACTATATTTTCGACTAGCTTTATATAATTGATCGATTTCCTCATCTGATAAAGCTACTTGAAGCAGCTTCCTTACCGTTTTATGAAAAGATTGTGCTTGGTCGTAAAGTGTATCATCGACGTCAAAAATATATGTATTCATTTTTACAGCGCTCCTTTTGTTTTGACAATCATACTGATTATGAGAATTAAAACGAGGGGTCATACTTTAACGGGTTCGGTTTTGAAGTACTAAATTAGAAATAACCGGACTAATCAAATTAACACTTAAATTAACCGACTATTTGATTAGTAAAAGCGCTTGGAATTGTGTCTCCAAGTATTTTGCACTTGGTACTTGTGTTTTTTCGCTAAAATTTGAAAAATAAACGTAAAAATTCCGTTTAAATCGGGAAAAATCAACATTCCTCACAAAATAAGGGGAGTTTTTCCGCTTATATGAAACTAATCTCTAAATTTAGCTTAATATATAGAAGTTAACCGGAATATTTCCGCTTATATCGGCAATTTAAGCACCTACTATATACCTTAAACGGAATTTCTCCGCCTATCAATTCCTAATCTCCAAGATAAAATCAACAGTGAATAACCTTTCTACTAAATTTTCTAACTTAAATATTCAAAGCCCTACCACTTTCAGGACATGAATCCTAATTAATTTAGTAACACTAACTTTTGACATCTTGTTGGAAGGAATTCGAGGTATGGTGCAAAAATTTTGATAAGTAACAAAAAGATTCAGTCCAATTCATTTTGTGAATTGGACTGCTAATTTGTATTCGGATTAAGTTTTTGTACTCGAAAACCGAGCTGGCTATTCATACACCCATCGCTTTTATGTTCTATTTAAATTTTCTATCGTTAATTATTATTCTTAGTTTTAAGAAAATAAATTTCCTTCTCTAGTTTATTAACTTTGTCAGCAATAAATTCATATTCATTCATTCTTTGCTCGTTTGTTAATTCAAACTGACTACCAACACCATCAAGTTTTGCATCAATCTTGTCAAAACGATTGTGCATTTCAGTTTTGAATTGTGTCATATCTATTTTTAAACTCTTTAAATCTTTGTTCACGTCAGTTTTAAATTGAGTCATATCTAATTTCATATTCTTTAAATCTTTGTTCATTTCAGTGAGTAGGTTAAGAATTTTTTCATCCATAATATCACCTCTACCTGATATTATAATATAAATTTGTCAGCTTTTGTTTACTACTTCAGATTAAATAAATTATTACATAAGCATCATACTCCTTTTTATGTTGGGTAAAGATTACCACCCATGATTATATCGATATTTTACCACAAATAGGAACATTTGTTCTGATATATTTAAAAAGTTATCAAAAATTCATTTTCATAAACTTTTTAAATAAAAGTTGAAATGCTATGATAATCTTGTAAATCCATTAGTTGGGGGCAATCATGAAAAAAACGGTTAAAGTTGTTGCTGCAATCATTGAAAATGAGAAAAAGGAAATTCTTTGTGCTTTAAGATCACCGGAAATGGCTATGCCAAATATGTGGGAGTTTCCAGGTGGAAAAGTTGAAAAAGACGAAGACATTTATTCTGCTTTAGTGAGAGAGATTAAAGAGGAGCTAAACTGTAAGATTGAAACAGTAGATTTGTTTCATGACAATATACATGAATATGAAACCTTTATTATCAATTTAATTGCGATTAAATGTAGAATAGTTGATGGAACACCAACACCTAGTGAGCATTCAACTCTTCTATGGTTGAAAAGAGAAAATCTTGAGTCTTTGAAATGGGCACCAGCTGATGTTCCCGCAGTTGAGAAACTGATGAGTGAAATCTAATTAAATTTTTCAACTATAAAGTATGGATTGAGGGTATTCCTCTAGTCTGAACAAAATATAATTTCACATACTTGTTTTCTACGTTTAAGAATTTCAACTCGAACAGAATATGTAAACTATGATTCCTCTAAAGTTTTTTATTACCTCCACACATTAGACAACTGCTGAAATCGAGGTGTTATAATAAACAGTGTTTCTTCTCTTCCATATTCCTCCACTATATTTGAAACTAATTTTACTAGTATATCACTGATCGAATTGATCACCACTTCTAGATTTATAGGTGAAACGTTTTGGAGCATAGTGTACATTTCATTTGTTTCGTCGGCGTTTCGGTAGAGGATGGAAAGGAACTCTTTTTGTTCAGGTTTATTTTGGTGGACATTAATCGATGCTCTGGCATATTGCTGCATTTCGGTTAATAGAAGAGAGAGCCGGCGGGCGATCGCGTTTGGCTCTCTTATTTCTGTAAAGTGATGATAGAGTTTTGTGTTGGCTTCATAGCTTTTTTGTTCGAGCTTTTGTAAATGAGTTTTCATGAAATCACTCCTTATTTCTTTTCTAGTAGTTTTTCAACTTTACAGGCGCCAGCTTTAAATCGCGGCTGCTTGGATACTTGATCCCAGATATCGACCGTAAGGATATTAGCAGCTTCTTCCTCCGTTAATGCTCCATAATGAAACGGGATGAACACGGAACCTGGCATGACCGAGTCTACAATTCTTGCAAGTACGCTAATTGAACCTCGTTTGGTCGTAATTCTAACATAGTCACCTGTTTCTAATGATAGTGTTTTAGCGTCAATAGGGTGAATTTCTGCATACGCTTCTGGGGCTGCCATTTGTAAAATTGGTGCTCTCCCTGTTTTCGTTCGTGTATGCCAGTGATATACTAATCGACCGTTGTTTAAGGAAAATGGATATTCTTCATTAGGATGCTCTGGTGCGGGAGTCCAATGAAATCCGTAAAGGATAGCTCGCCCATTAGCTTCTAGATCTTTAAACTCTTTTCTCGTTCTTGCTCTCCCTGTTTCTAGTAATTTTCCATATGAGTGAGCATCATCCACATTTGTATGAAAATGACCATCCGTATACAAACGCTTTTTTCCTAGTGGATAATGCTCATTACACGGCCATTGGATACCGCCAAGCTCCTCCATTTTCTCATAAGTCATGCCCGACATATCACAGGGACGCCCCTTTGAGATAAGCTTCCATTCATTAAATGCTTCTTCAGGAGTTTGGTAAGTTATTAGAGGTTTCCCGTGTCGCTCTCTAAGATTCATTCGTCTGGAAAACTCTAGCAGTAATTCAAAATCTGATGGCAGTCCGCTCGGAGCTGGAACAGCCTTTCTGAGTACATTTACCCTTCGCTCTAAATTCGTCATCGTCCCTTCCTTTTCACCCCAAAGAGCTGTTGGTAGTACGAGATCGGCTAGTTCTGCTGTTTCACTTAAGAACGGATCTTGGACAACGAGAAATACTTTTTTTAACAGCTTGATGACCCGGTCACGATTCGGCAGGGTCACGACTGGATTTGTTGCCATAACCCACATCATTTGGATCGTTCCGTTTTCTATGAGTTCTAGCATGTTCATGATATGAGTGACAGGACCAACAGGAAGTGTACCGTACGGAAGATTCCACAACTCCTCCATTTCTCGTATATGATTAGGGTTGGAAGAGTTACGGTAGCCTGGATAAAACGCGGCACCACCTACTTCTCGGTTAGACATGGCACTTGGCTGTCCGTCCTGCTGAAACGGACCGGAACCAGGTTTACCTATTTTTCCCATAATCAAGTGCATCGAATTGACTAAAGTGGCAGCCGGAGTAGCATCCATGCTTTGATAAACTCCTTGTAACAGAAGTGTCAAGGTCGACTGCGATGTACCTATTAATCTTGCACACTCGTATAGCTCTTCTTTTGATACACCTGTAATGCTCTCTACTACTTCCGGTCGGTATGCTACGACTGTATTTCTTAAGCTATCAAAACCAATTGTGTGTTTTTCAATAAAGCTACTATTAATCCAACCATGAGTAATGAGTAAGTGAATGATACCATTTAGTAAAGCAACATTCGTTCCACTTTTAGGATAGAGAGATAAATCAGCAAAACGCTGCGTAAGAGTCTGACGCGGATCAATGACAATTAGCTTCGTGCCATTATTTCTTTTAGCTTCGAGAACTCTTTCCCACATAACTGTATTCGTTTCGCTCATATTAAGACCAATAATGACAATCACTTCTGTACGATCAATGTCCTCCATGCAGGCTGGAGGTCCGTCTGAACCAAACGATTGAATAAGCGACCACTCGGCGGTAGCCGTACAAAGACGGGTATTAGCATCGATGTTATGCATACCTAAGCCTGCCTTCATTACTTTGGCAATCGTATAATATTCTTCTAAATATGCCTGTCCGGTATGATAAAAGCCGAGGCTTTTGGGGCCAACATGACGGACGAGCTCCGTTGTTTTTTCAACTAATAGAGCTAAAGCGTCATCCCAGGAGGCTTTTACTAACACCCCTTGCTTATTACGAATAAGTGGGCTCGTTAATCGATCTGTACTGTTATTGGCCCACCATTGATTTTCTCCCTTAGGTCCTAGTCTTCCTTGATTAGTGGGATATTGCTTATTTCCTTTTATGCCTACGATTTGGTCGTCTTTTACTGCCACAAAGCAACCACAGCCGTTGGAGCATATATTACAGGTCGAATACACCCATCGATCAATTTCACCTTGTGTATAAACGTTCAGATCCTCTCTGCTGCTTTTCCATGCCATACCTAATCCCCCTTAGTTTTTTTCTGTAAAATTTCAGTTATTTGCTGGTACGAAGGATACGTTGGATATGGTTTGATCGGTCGATAAGGAGAAAAGGGTGGCATATGAGGAGTTTCAGCTGAGTAGATCGGCAGGTCATTTCGAGGGATATTTGTTTCTGTTCTAAAGGGCGGAAAAATGAGTTTATCTAGCTGTAACTTCTTATTTTTTTCAGATAGTGGCTCCATATCGTTTTCCCCTTCCGTTTTTGCTTATGTATATTCTTTGTGGTTATGAGATAGAAGCATCTGAATGAATGATTTTTCATATTTGATATATAAAAAGGATCATCAGTCTATAGCAGACTAATGATCCTTTTTACTCATTTAAGTGTGGTCTTGGTATTAAAGGCAGAAGCGTGCAACAGTAATCGCAATTATTTCCTACTCGGCATTCACTGCCTTATATTCCGCCATACCGTCTTTTTCGTTGCCCGTATTCTTTTAAGGCTTGTAGAAATTCATCCTCAGAAAAATCCGGCCAAAGAACATCTGTAAACCAAAACTCTGTGTAGGCTAACTGCCAGAGCAGGAAATTACTTAGGCGCTTTTCCCCTCCTGTTCGAATAAGAAGATCAGGATCTTTTAGACCGGTTGTATAGAGATATTTTGAAAACTGCTGCTCATCCAGCTCATCGAATGATAATTTTTCATCGTTTAGATCTGTGAACATTTTTTTCATAGCTTTTAAAATCTCGTGTCTACTACCATAGTTGAGCGCAATATTCAGCTGAAGCCCGTCATTATCCTTTGTGCGGTCAATCGCATACTGAACGGCTTCACGTGTATGTGCTGGGAGATTGTCCATATCACCGATTGCCTCAATGCGTACATTATTAGCTATAAGCTCTGGTAGATATATAGACAAAAACTCCTTTGGAAGCCTTAATAATGAGTCTACCTCTACCTTTGGTCGTTTCCAGTTTTCCGTGGAAAATGTATAAAGTGTTAAAACCTTCACCTTGCATTTGACTGCAATCTTAACGATTTTAACGACAGTTGATACTCCTTCTTTATGACCTGCTACTCGTGGCATTCCACGATTTCCCGCCCAACGTCCGTTTCCGTCCATAATGATCGCAACATGGTCTGGCGTATGAAGGTTTAATGTATCTTCTTCTAGATTATTAAAGGGTTTTTCTAATTGTTTACTATTGAGAAAAGGAATTTTCATTGAAATTTTCCACCTCCTGTTATTATTCCTCATTATCCTGGTCACTTTTGTATTCTAAAATATCACCGGGTTGACATTCTAATGCCTTACAAATGGCATTTAAAGTTGATAAGCGAACCGCTTTGGCCTTTCCGTTTTTCAATATAGAAAGGTTCGCCATGGTGATCCCTACTCTCTCTGATAGTTCCGTAACACTCATTTTTCTTTTCGCTAACATCACATCAATATTTATAATAATTGCCATTGTTGTTCACCTCAGACCGTTAAATCATTTTCTGATTTTATATGAATAGCTTCTTGTAATAGTCTTTGGAGTACGGCAGCAAAGACTGCGATAACCATTGATGCCCCAATAATGACCATTCCGATTAAGATGAGGCCTGGTGCGTCGTCCCACTCGGCTATGATGTAGACAAATGGTAGGTTTACCACATAAAAACCACTTATGGTGATGGCGCATTTTTTTATCTTCTTAAGAGATTTTACAGATAAATCCGAAAAAGCTAGGTTTTGATCAATATAACTCAATAGCCTTAAAGCTTGATACAACGCTATGTAAAACGGTATTGCCGATAAATACATCAAAAATAAAATACTAAATACAATATAAGCCAACTCAGAACCCATTTTTACTTGCTCGATTGCTTCAGTAGCTATCTGAGGTAATAAAAAGATACACAATGCAAGAACAGGAATCCCCATAAAAATAACAGCCGTTTTTAAAAAGAATGTTGATCCGCGTTTCATAAAAAGCACCTCACTGTTTTGTTGTCATGTTGAAATTTAACACAAGTTTTATCGTTTTACAATAAATATTTATCTAAAAATATGTATTTTTTACTGATAAACCCTATATCATTGGGAAATAAACTTGTATGGGGCATATCATGAATAACGAATAAAGTTGTTGCTGCCATTATCGAAAATGATCAAATTGAAATTCAATGTGTTTTTAGATCGTCGGAAATGACACCGGATGATGTTCCAACCGTTGAGAAATTGACTGTGGGAAGGTTACTTCTCTATAACCTTTATACATTATTTTAGAGAACACCTGATAAGGCCAGTGAAATAGGGCAATGTCACCCATTGTCCCTAGTTAAAACATGTTTATATAACCTTACCCATTTCAGAAGATATACCAAAATTTAATCAATCAACTGAAATACCATTTGAACAGTGGTGGTGGCATTTAGACAAAATAAACTCCTCTTACAAAATGCCTTTCTCATGATGTAAAAATACTATTTTACTTGTATTTAAAAAAGTTTCTATTCCAAAAAAACCTCACAAGTTGAAATAACAACTTTGTGAGGTTTTACCTAATTACTTATTAAAACGGAACCTTCTTATAATACCTTCTCGTTGTAAGTGGATGATTTCGCTCCTTCTCAAGGTGGCAGCTTACTCGTTCAAGTAAAGTGGCCAACACAATTGGAGAAACTAAATGTCTTAATTCTGACGAGATTCCTTCTAGTTCGTAGTCCTTCGTATCAAATACAGTAAGCTCATTAGAATAGTTCTCGGCAAATCGTTGAACCCGTTCGGTAAGCGTTCGAGATTTGTCTTCTCCTTTTAAGAGGATGATGCTTGTATCTTCTTCTACTAATTCTAGTGTCCCATGGAAAAAATCAGATGCATGAACAGGTCGGGTTTTGATCCATTGCATTTCTTCTAGAATACACATAGCATAATAATAGGTTTGACCCCAGTCTACACCAGTTCCCGAAAGAATATGATAGGGTGTTTCTTTATGTTTACTCGCAAAAGCTGCAGCACGGTTTTCAGTAGCTTTCTTTACCTTCAATAGTGCAGCTGGTAGCTGTTTCATTTCTTCACCAAATCGATGATACTCTGGTAATTCATTCCGTTTATACATTAACCTGAAAGCTATAAGATAGGATTGAATATAAAACGATTCACAGGATGTATCGTCTTCGGCAAAATTCACAAATGTGTAATCGGTCATGGTGGCTAAAGGAGTATTAGCATGACCAACCAGGCTAATCGTTGTTGCTCCCTTTTCCCTACAAAAGCTTGCCACTTCTACCGTTTCTTTTGTTGTACCAGATAATGAAGGAAGAATCACTAATGATTTTTCAGTCAAATGCTTGTGATTCATATGCATTAATTCTGAAGATATTTCATTATAAACGGGCAAAGTTGAATTATTTTTCAGGATATACTCAGCCGCAAACATTAAAATAGCTGCTCCACCTGTACCAACGAAAAAGACATTATCAATTCCTTGCTCGACAATCCCATCAATGGCTTGGTTCATTTCATCCTGTAGCGACAGTGCACCGTTTTGTATGTTCAAAAATCTTTCAACATCAAAGTTGAACATCCATGCTCCTCCTTAATAGTCCATTTTACGGTAGTATCTTCTAATATCTAACGAATGATCTCTTTCTCGCTCAAGATAGACACTAATTCGACCTGTTAGGGCCCAGTTTACATTGATTGCGACATGCTTTCGGAATTCTTCACTAATTCCTGGTAGTGCATAATCCTTTGTATCAAGAATAAAGAGCTCATTCGTAATTTTTTCTGCAAAACGTTCAACTCTTTCAGCTAACGGACGAGTTTCATCTTCTCCTTTAAAAATGATCATACTTGTATCTTCTTCTACGAGTTCTAGTGTGCCATGGAAAAATTCTGCTGCATGAATGGATTTTGATTTAATCCACTGCATTTCCTCTAATATGCACATGGCGTAAGAATACGTATTACCCCACAGATTTCCTGCACCTACTAGCATATGATATTTAGTATCTTTGTGGCGGATCGCAAATTGCTCAGCTCTTGAATCAAATTCCTCCATTGCCTGAGCCATTGCTTCTGGTAAGGCGGCAAGCTCGTTTGCAAACTTCTCATATTGTGGAAACTCATTTTGGTTGTGAATAAAACGAAATGTTACTAATTGTAGGTGAAGAAAGAATGTGTCAAATGAATGTTTTTCATGTCCTGTTGAAATTCGATAATCTACAACATCTCCTAGTGGTGTATCTGGTAAGGCAACTAATCCAATCGTTGTTGCTCCTTTTTCTTTACAAAATTCTGCAGCAGCTACCGTTTCCTTTGTTGTTCCTGTTACGGAAGCGAAGATACAAACAGAATCCTTTGTAAGATGACGGTTATTCATAACAAGAAGCTCAGCCGCAATTTCTGCATGCACTTCAATCGATGAATTTGATTTGAAAATATATACATATGGAAGCATCATCGCAATCGTACCGCCTGAGCCAACTAGAAAGATGTTTTTGAACCCTTTATTTGTAATCTCATCTACAATATTCTCAATTTCTTCTCTTTTAGAAAGTCCTACTGTCCCTACTAATTCTACAAACTGATCTTTATCAAATTTCAACATGATGATTCCTCCATATCTATTTGTTTTTTAATGATATTGCCTTTATATAATGAAGCCTTTGATATGTCACAAAACAAATCAATGCAAATCCACCTATACCTACGCATGATAAGAGGAAGACGGTTGGTCCAAAGGAATCAAATACGATTCCACCAAACAATGGGCCAATCGTGCGCCCAACATTTGCTGAGCCATTCACTATACCTTGATACATCCCTTTTTTACCTGACGGAGCTAAATAATCGGCAATCGCCGGAACCAATGGGAAAATGAGAATTTCTCCTATTGTCATAATCACCATCGAGATCAGAAAGCTATGGTAAAAACTGCTTTGTGAAAGTAGCGTAAAGGAGATCATGTAGAAAACCACACCAGCAGCTAATTGCCACATCCACGAAATGTTTTTACGTAGCATATACCATTGAATAACTGGCTGTAGCAAGATAATGACGACACCATTTATTGTCCAAATCAAGCTATACGATGCTAGGGTAAAGCCAATTTGAAGCATATAGCTGGATATCGTTGTTTGCCATTGGTTGTAAATAACCCAGCAAAACATAAATCCTAAGCACAAGAGAATGAGTGCTGAAAGATTATTTGATTTATAAAATTTGATAGGCTGTTGGTCCTGAGAATGCTGCTCTTTAGTCGATTGATTGTTTTGATTTGGTTCATCAAGCAGCTTCAAGACAATCAAAAGAAAAATGATATAGGTGAGGGCATTTACCCAAAAAACATAGCGAAAATCAAACCCTGCTACGATTCCCCCTAATGCGGTACCTACAGCAACACCAATATTTAAAATAAGGTAGATAAGATGAAAGCTTTTACTTCCCCCTTCTTCCCATACATTGCCTGCAAGTGCATAGATTGGAGGAAAGAGCGAACCTATGCTTACTCCTAAGAGAATCATGGCGGTGATATACCATGGCCATGATAAGCCTACCGAAATAAACAGGAGGAGAATGACAGAAGATATCCCACCGTAAAGAAGCGTTCTCTTTGCTCGGAATCGGTCAAATAAAAAGCCTCCTAGAAAGCTACCAACAATTTCAGCTGCAGAATGGAGCATTAAGACAAATCCTGCTTCAGATAATGTACGATTCATGCCATGTGTGATATAAATTGTGTGTAAGGGCCAAAGAAATGCCATTCCTGTTGAGTTAATGAGCATGGCAACCAACAAAACCTTCAGATTTCTTGGATAAGACCTCCAAAATGTCATAAAAGGAACCCTCTTTTTTTAGGTAGCAGGCTAACCTATTTAAGGTATGGATCTAATGTCCGTAAAGATTGTTCAATAGCAGCATTTGGATTCTGTAAATAATGAGCAGACGTAAACTCTAGCGTTAATGCCCCTTCGTAATGATATTCTGCTAATGTTGCCATATAGTTTTCTAATGGCAGAACACCATCTCCCCAGGATAGGTGCCCAGTAGGATTTCCATCGATAAAGTGGATATGAACAAAGTCATCTTTTAACTCTTTAAAATAGCTACTCAATTCCTCCTCCTCTACAGCTAAAGGAATCGTATCTACCATTCCTCTTAAGAATGGTGATGAAATGGAATTCAGCATTTCTTTTAAATCGGCTAAAGTACAAATTAAGTTTGACTCTACCTTTTGTAATGGTTCAAGGGCCAATAAAATCCCTTTCTTTTCTGCATAAGCTGTCAGTTTTTCCAATGAATCTCTTGCTCTTTTAAGCGCCTCACTTCTCCCTTCGTTGCGATAGCCCCAACCAGCTGTTACTAAAACCATAGGAGCTTCTAATTGGTTCGCTACATCTATCGACTTTTTAAAATAGGAGATGCTTCTTTCACGCATTACTGTTTCTTTGGCGGCAAGATTAATTGGATACATACACTGCTCTGGGGTAAAACAAACAACCTCTAGTGATCTTCTTTCAATTTCTTTTTTGATTTGTTGAATATCTGATCCATTCATATCCTCCACATAACAATGTGGTGCAGCGCCCCAAACCTCAATTTTTTGAAACTGATATTTTTCCATAGCATCTAAAAAATACTCGAACGGATAGTGTAGATAGTGAAAATTCATTCCGGTAAGTTGCGATCTTTTCATTTTTGTCATAACATCCCTCCTTCTCATGCACATAGTTTAGAGTATTATTTTTTACTTTGGTATATACCAATTGAGGTAGTACTTTTTTGCAATAACGAAAGCGAATAGAAGAGGAGTAATAGATACTCCCTTTCTATCATCCCTTGACCCCACCTGCTGAAATGCCTCGTACAAATTGCTTTTGAAACATGATATAAGCAATAACCATTGGCAACGCTGATATCGCCAAGCCCGCTAACTGTATACCAAAGTTTGTATTTAGTTGACTTCGTAAATTCATCAGTCCAACAGGTATTGTACGAAGACTTGAGTCCTCTATAAAAACAAGAGCAAACATAAATTCATTCCATACGAACATCCCTGTTAAAAGAGCAGCTGATGCGATAATGGGCTTCCCCATCGGTAGAATAATATGCCAAAATACCTTCCAGCTGTTACAGCCATCAATGATTGCTGATTCCTCCAGCTCCTTAGGAATGGAAAGGAAATAAGACCTCATAAGAAAAATGGCAAATGGTAGCTGAAACGCTACATATGGTAGAATTAAGGCTCCATACGTATTATATAGACCAACTGCTTGGAGCAATTTATAAAGTGGTAATAAGCTTACCTGTGGAGCAAGCATTAATCCACTAAGGATGATCACAAGCAACATGTTTTGGCCTTTAAACTGAAAACGACTTAATCCATAAGCAGCCATCGCCCCCAAAAGTAAGATGATCGTGACGGATACGACTGTTACAAAAACACTATTAAAGAAAAAATCCCCTACCCCTGCATCCCAAGCAGCTTTGTAGTTTCCCCACAGCCATTCCTCAGGAAGAGACCATGTATTTAAAAAGAAATCTCTGTTTGATTTAAGACCACTTAAACAAAGCCAAATAAGGGGAAAGATAATAACGAAAGAGAAAATTCCAAACCATACGATAACAGCAAGTTGAAAGATTCGATTTTTAATCGTCATTGTCGTTACTACACCTCCTTACCTGTTTTTCCAATTTTCATTTGTATCAGTGATAAGGTTAACGTAATAACAAATATAACTGTGCCAATCGTAGAGGCGTAGCCCATCTCGTCATTTCGAAAAGCCGATCTATAAAGCATTGTTCCCAGTACTTCAGTTGAACGCCCTGGTCCTCCGAATGTCATGACGTACACTTCATCAAACACCTTAAATGCTCCAATGACAGTAATCACACTTCCAACAAGAATCATTTCTCGTATTTGAGGCAATGTGATGTGAAAGAAAGATTTTATCCTAGAAGCCCCATCGATCATCGCTGCTTCATAATATTCATCTGGAATTTTTTGCATGGCAATTAAGAATAGCATCGTCATATAACCGGTATATTGCCATTGAGAAACGGCAACGACTGCATAAATCGCGGTTTTACTATCTCCTAGCCATGAATGAGTCCATTCTGAGAGACCAATTGCCTCTAATGTTCCATTTACAAGCCCTACCTCTGGATTGTAGAGAAGCTGCCAAAGCAATCCTACTACCGCTATCGAAATAACAGAGGGGATAAAAAAGACGGTTCGGAAAAATGGTTGAAATCTACGTATCAATTTATCTTCTAAAATGGCGGCAATAATAATTCCTAAGCCTACTTGAAAAATGAGAGATATGATCGCATATAAGGCATTGTTTTTTAATGCCGTGTAAAACACAGGATCTTTAAATAATCTTAGATAGTAATCAAAACCAACAAAGACCTTCTCTGTACCAAATGAATTCCATCGAAAAAAGCTATTGTAAAGATTTAAAATGATCGGTAAAAACACCATACATACGACGATCAGCAATGCAGGTAAAATGTATAATAATGCTGTTCGACTACTTCGATAATTTTTCATCACGTCCCCTCCAGGAGGGGGTAAACAGTAAGGGCTACTGCTTACCCTTTAGCTTTTATTCCACTTCACTTTGAACTTCTTTTGCTACTTTCTGAACTTCTTTTATAATTTCTTCAGGTGATTTTGATCCATCTAACAATAATTGGATATTGGATAAATACACATCAGCAACCTTTGCGTGTACATCTGTATCAAGCCATTCTGCCATTCCTTCTGCTTTTTTCATCGTATCAACACCCTCAACGACTTGTTGCAAGGCAGTATCTGGGTTCGTTGCTCCATCAATTGGACTAGGCCAGCCAATTTGTTCTGCCAGTTTAATCGCATTTTCTTTACTGGTTAAAAACTTTAAGAATTTGATCGCTTCCTCTGGATGCTCTGTTTTAGACGAAACGATAAATCCATCTGGTGCGCCCGTTATAAAGTTTTGATTACCCTTTCCTTCTGAAATCGCTGGCATTTGGAAGAAGCCCCAGTTTCCGGACAAGCTATCTTCAACATTTTGAAATTCCTCTAACTCCACATACATCATGGCTCCTTCTCCTGTAAAGAAATACTGCTTTGCCATATCATGTGAGCTAGAGTTCACATTGTCCATTAAATAGCCCTTTTGGTTTAATTCTGCAAACATTTCCATTGCTTTTACATACCCTGGATCTGTAAATTCTCCTGAACGAGGATTATAATCATTCATTCTTACATCCTGAGCGACCATTTTCTGATTAAGACCAGTTAAATAGTGAATCGCTGCCCACGGACTTTCGTTACCTAAAATAATTGGAGTTTCTCCGCCTTGTTTGAGTGTTTCTAGGACATTCATAAATTCATCCCATGTCTGAGGTGCTTGTAGATTGTATTTATCGAAGATTTCCTTGTTGTATACAAAGAACTTGCCGTTGAATCGAAGAGGTATACCATAGTTTTTGTCATCAGATGAAAATGGTTGTAGTGAAGCTGAAATAAAGCTATCCTTCCATGCAGGATCTTCCTCTAGATAAGGAGTTAAGTCTAAGGCTGCCCCGGCACGAACAAATTTCCTTGCAAACTCTCCTGACCATGAAAACATAATATCAGGTACTTCATTACCACCTAATATAACCCGTAGCTTATCTTTAATCGGTTCGTCTGCGATCGCTTCCATATCAATTTTAATATCAGGATTTTGTTCCTCAAATTCCTTGACTACTTCTTCAAAATATGGAGCATATTCAGGCTGCGGCCACTTGTGCAAAAATTTCAAGACTGTTTTTCCTTCTGCTTCACCTGATGAAGAATTAGAACATCCCGTAAGCAAAAGGACAAAAATTAGCATGGCAACTCCTAGCGTCTTTGTCATTTTTCTCATGTATTGACCCTCCCTATTTCTTGTTTTCTAAGTCAGACTAATTCCGTTTTAATGACCACCTCCTACAGAATGAAACGATTTATTTTTTCTCTCTAAAAGAGAGTTTTTAATAAGTTAGTCCATGACCAAATGCACCATCTACTAAACATGTTTTGGCTGCAAATTCAGCGCCTTTTTCAAGACTTGTTTTGATAAGGTCAGCTTGAGAAATGATCGTTTTCTCTTTTTTACCTTTTAAATAATGTAAGATAAAGGCCGTAAAGAAGGAATCTCCTGCACCTAATGTATCAACCGGCTTTACAAAATGTGGCTTCTGCTTGTAAAAGTTCTCCCCATCATATACCACTGATCCTCGCGAGCCCATCGTACCAATACTTAATCTACTTCCATAGGAATGGGCCTTAATTAGAAGTGCTTTAACTTCTTCCTCAGACAGTTGACCGCATGACAACAAGCTAATATCAACATCCTTACAAACCGTTTTTAATTTCTGATCTGTATATTCATTGGAAAAATCATAGGATAAGAGAACACCAGCTTCCTTGATTTTATGCAATTCAGCATCCATATCGCTATATACGCTGCTATGTGCTATTTCAAATGTTTTGATATATTCGATGTCATCCTCCAAAAGAACAACAGGATGATCTTTTTGAATGCCGCCATCATTACCGCCAATAAACACTCGATCACCGTCTACTAAATCAACTGCAGCATATCCATTTTCACCTTTATGCTGACGACAATGAGCTAGATCAATTTCTAAGCTTTTAAGAGTTTTTATAATATGATTTGCTGCAGCATCATCACCAAACACCCCAAGATAGGCTGCCTCCACTCCCAATTGCTTTGCATAAACACTAAAGTTCAATGCATTACCACCAGGATACATCGTTCGCTTGTAAACATATTTATCTACTACATTATCACCAACACCAATCACTCTCATGAGTAACCCCCCTGAAAAAATAAATGGTATATACCATTTAAAGTGAGATCATACCTAAAATGAAGATCATTTTAGGTTTAATTCCGAGTAAAATTTAACAATATCACTTCTTGTTAATGAGGTAGAGAATTCAATTTCCTTGTCGTTTCGATCAAAGGCGACCGCTTCTCGAAAAATACATGGACTCTCAGAACGAATTTTTAGAAGCTTACTCTCATTTTCGTCTGAAAAGGTAACTCTCATAAATTCTTTTGCCTTTACAAGTTTTATCCCAAATTCATTCTCTAACACGTTATATAATGAAATATCATTTGTGATAAAGTCTTTAATATTTTGACAATACTGTTCTGGAATAAATGATTCCTCTATCGCAATTGGTCGGTCGTTTACTAAACGAAGACGTTTTACAGTAAACAGCTCTTCTCCTTCAGGCAGCTGCAGCTTTTCGGCTAAAAATGGTGTTGCTTTCAAATGTCCTATTGACAGTACCTGTGTACTAGGGGTTAACCCTTTTCCAAGCATATCATTCGTAAAACTATTGAACGTAATAAAATCCATTTGAATTTTATTGTTTGAAACAAAGCTACCTGCCCCGACTCGACGCTCAACAAGTCCTTCTCTTTCTAATGCCGACAAAGTATGTCTTGCGGTCATTCTACTAATCCCATATTGAGCCGCTAGATCACGTTCTGAAGGCAGCTTATCGCCATGCTTTAGCTTCCCTATTTCTATATCTTCGATGATCTTATCTTTAAGTTGTTTATAGAACGGGACTGATTCCTCATTTCCTAGCAATTTTTTCATAAGACATTTCCTACTTCCTCCAAGTAATAATCACTATCATTATATATGATAGTGAGTTACTTCTTGCAAATAAAGCCTTGTGTTATAATGGTATATACCATTATAAGTAATTTTGAAAACAATTAAGATTTATCCTATGATGAAGTTAGTAGGACAACCAAACAATTTAAGCGCTTACATAACCAGCAAAATAATTTTTGTGTTGCTTTTGTTATTATTAGAATAGTCTAAATCTTTTTACCTGTCAATTAGATAAAAGGTAAAACCATTCCTCTTTTTACGACATTATTTGCTTTTTTCAGATCAAGGGTGTTGTCATTCCTCGTCTTCTATCTCCATCTTTTTAAGACAATTATCAATAATACTTTTATCAATTCCATTTACTAACTGGTACTTTTCTTTATAAATGGTTACGATGGCATTTTTTATTTCATCCTTACTTCGTTTATTAATGTCTAAATTCTTAATAAAAAGATCTAGTGGTATATCTCCCATTTCATCATGTAAGGCAGGTTGTAGATATGGTATTTCATCACATTTTTCATAGCCATTTCTAGAGAAAAATTGATATCTTTTAAGACAATCTTGCTTTTCTTTTTCGGTGTGTACCATTTCTGGTGTTTCTGTTTCTAAGAAAATGGCTTTCATTGTTGAGTTTCCTGCTAGAAGGGCATCTTTGTTTAACAATTCTTCTATCTTAAATAATGTTTTTGAGCCTAGTCCTTTATTACGGATTTCAGGATTCGTCACAATATATACAATGAAGCCTGCATTTATTTTTGCAAAATAGTGACCTGTAGCAAACGAAGCCAGCTGGTTATCTACAAGCCCTACTAAGAAATGATAATTATTTGGTCTTTTTGTATATTGCAAGCCTCTTAAAAAGGTTTGATGTGGTTCTCGCACTTCGATTGGAAACGCCTGATCGTATAATTTCATAGCAGATTCATAGTGTTCTAATGATTCTTCTGTTATTTCAACCCAATTTATTGTCATAATAAAACCAACCTTCAATTAACAAATTTCAATCTTAGTGATATGTCTATTTTATTTTATTGCTATGTAAATTTCAATTTGACCATCAGGGTAATATTTTTCAAAATCATATGAGTAAGCTCGATCTAATTTTCCTCTCTCCTCACGTTCCCATATCTCTTTCCATGTATTAAGTATTCCATATTCGTTCGATGAATCTACCTTAAAAATTTCATATTCACTGGTGTTTGAAATGTTAATCCCAGAATCGTGATCACTACTACCTTCTATAGCAACGCTTAACGAATAATCACCTTTATAGTCACTTTCGTATTGATAATACAGACCATATGTAACTATGTCTTGATTATTCAAAAGACCCGATGCTTCTTTCCACATTTCTGTAATCTTCTGCATAATAGTTTCATCTTTAAAATTATTCGTTCTGATTGTATTAATAATCATTAGGTTCATTAGAATTACTCCTCTCAAATCGTTCCTTTCATATATTCAACAAAACCCAGTTTTTTCCTCCTGTATTTTATTTTTAATTTAAGCTCTTTACATAGATCTTCAAGTTTAATAAGAAATTACAGCAATATCAATAATTCGATTCTTTTCTAGCACAAAATTGTTTAATTTTCGAATAAATTGCGTTATAACAAGTATATTCCCTTTTTTATTTGTAGAATGACAACGAAGAGTTAAAGGAGTTTATTCATGAACAAAAAAAATAATACATTCCGATTGGTTCTATTAGGAATGCTTACTGCCATTATCATTATTCAAACATCAATTCCTTTTTTAGGATATATCCCAATAGGACCGCTTAGCTTGACGATTATTCAGGTAACGGTCATTATCGCAGCGATCGTCCTCGGAACAAAGGAAGGAGCCATCATAGGCGGGATTTGGGGAATGATTACATTCATCAGGGCATTTGTCGCTCCGACAAGCGTAATAGCACCCATTGTATTCACGAATCCGCTTGTGTCCGTCTTGCCCCGAATATTAATTGGTGTAGTTGCTGCATATGTGTTCCACAAAATGCTTAGCAGAAAGCTCAATGAAACAGTAAGAATGAGTATTGCCGGTGTGCTGGGATCTTTAACAAATACTGTTTTAGTGCTTGGATTGATTTATTTATTTTACCGAGAGCCATATGCAAACTTCTTGGAGTTAGACATGGAGCAGCTCTTGCCTGCGCTGATGACCATTGTAGCGACGAATGGAATAACTGAAGCGATTATTTCAGGATTATTGACGCCGATTATTTCAAAACCTTTATTAAAATTGATAAAGAAATAACTCACCTAGCTGCTAAAGACTTCCTTCAAATTTATCTGTTAAGTTTGATGGAAGTCTTTTATTTTGGTTAATACCGGTAAAAAGAAAGATTTATTTTGAAGTCCCTGGTTTTGCTATCAACATTAGTTGTTAATGAAAGTTATAGATTGAATGAACTATTAGTGGCATACTGTCTCGATACTATTAGAATCAAGAACTGTCGTAATGACAGCTGCTAAGCTAATGTGCTTTTTTATTTTTCAGCTCTAAAAGTACAGGTGCAATATTTAGTAAGATAGAAACAATTGTTAAAAACCACAAAGCCTTTTCCATAGTAGGTACAACATCCAATAAAGCAGACCAATCCTCAGCTTTTACCCAATTAGATACAAGGCTATGTTCTGCACAGAGTGTTAATGCTGTAAATGATAAACCTATTGCCATCGCAAGCTTGTAGTCTTTTCCTGTATTATACAGATAAAGATTTATAAACGTTGCTACTATGGCAATAAGCCCTAATATTAACCACATAATGATGCCTCCATTTATCTAAAAATATATATCTACTAAAAGGTCCAGTTATCCTATTTTGAAACCTGGCCGTATAAACAAAAAAGCAACTATCCTTATTCAACATAAGCGCTTTGATTGAGGAAAATTAATCTTGAACGAAATCAACCGTTAGTTAATTAATTTCTTTTCAAGAATTATTTTATGTAACCCTTTTTTGTCAGTATAGGTATCAATGACATCAAACCCATTTTTAATATTCAATACTAACATATTATGCCATTTATTCATTGTTTTTGTTTGAACAACACTATATCCATTTTCCTTTAAATATTGATGTTGTTTTTCCATTAACTCAGAAGCAATACCGTGTTTTCTGTAATAAGTGTCCACCCCACCTAACCAACTATAAAATCTTTTATTGTCAAGTTCATATCCAATCTTATATCCAATAACTTTCGTACCAGTCATCGCCGTAATAACCAATAATTTAGGCTTATTTTTCATCATGTTAATCAAATTATCAGTTGTACCAAAAATAGCTATATGTAATTCTATAATTCCTTCTAAAACATCATCATCTGGTATTGAACTAAAAATGGAGTAATCAAATTTCAATTGTTTTCCTCCTTCCTATTTTTAGTTAAAAAAATTTTCTTATATAGCGATAAACCAGAAAAAATATTACTATACAAACTAATACACCTGAACTAAACATATAAGGGTATGAAGACTTATCATTAATACTTCCTTATGAGTATCAATCTTGCGAACACTTGTTTCCTGGTTGTACTTTTAGAAAATCTTTAAAATCGTCCTTTTAACATCATTTGGTTCTTCAATTTTATCACTTGAAATTTGAACCATATCGTTTGGAACTCCCACTGGTGAAGGAAATCCGCATCCTCACTTTTTTCTAAAAATAAAAGAAAACCGCCACTGTTATATTAGTTTTTCTCAATCCATCCAACATCATTATAGTCAATGCCTGCCTTTAATCGTTTAGAAATATTCCCTCTATAAACATTTATAACGCTAAAATCTAAACCCTGAAAAACAAAATCACTTTGTTTCGTCTTACTTGAAAAGTCATTTTTACCAGTTACAATAACTTCAAATCTATTAAAAGCTTCTGTGGTTTTATTTATATTGGATACCAATCTTTAATAAAGAATTTTCCCAATCTGCTCTAATGCCAATCACTCATAAACAAATGTTAAGCAATTTAAGAAATAAGCTTATGCTTATTTCTGAAGACTGTTATTAAACTTAGGTCGTTTCATTATGAAGAGCCCAAACCGAATAGCCCTAATATAGAATATAAAGTAAATCCAACACCGATAAAAATAATGATAAACCTAATAATCCAAGGCAATTTAGGAGGAGGAAAAAAAGCTATAATGCCAATCACTAAGAAGAAAACTCCTATAATAAAACTAATTAAAAGTTCCAATAAACCCACTTCCCTACACAATTTTATAATTAATTACGATCACCACTCCTAAAAATGTTGCTTTCTGCAGCGCCTAAAGCATCAGCCCTCTCGAATAACAATCATTTTGGAGCTCAATCCCTTCAACCAATTGGCTTTCGGCCCGCCACCTTGCTGTCTACGCTTAAAGACTAAAGTTACCTTTAGTCCTCCAAGACTCGCTACGAGCGAATGGCTAGTTCTTACTCGACGGGAATCCCACCCGTTATATGATACGACCTAATCTCGGCCGCACAGGCGCTTTGATTGATGAACAACTTTTATCTAAAAAATACTGCAATTATTCTTTTTTATTACAGTGGTCTAGGACATAATGAAGGTAAACGTTAGCTAATATCGGAGATATTACTCCACCTTGCGGCATCTCCCCGGAATATTCCTAACGATAAGATAAACTAATGTTTAAAGTTTAAAACCTTAGAATTAGAGGTGATTGAATGATAGGTAAAGAAGAAAGTCAAGAAATTTTAGAGTTAGTAAAACTAGCCTTGGAATCTGAAATAACTAAAGAAGAATTTATAAGATTTTTAGAAGAGCAGAAAGTAAAGAAATAAACCAATTAATATTTATTTAATTATGTGAAAATTCATACTGAATTCTCCTATCAAAACTGCAAGCCTCTTGTTATCCTCAAATATGAATGGCAGTTATAAGACATTATGAACTTATTATCATGGAGATTTTCCTATGACTAGTTGAGTAGAAAACTGATTTATAGGGCTAGCATTTAGCCTATTGGACTAAAAAGCGTAGGAACATTCTTGGAAGTCTGCTTCAAAGAGTGGTTCAATCACCATTTTCATAGTACTTTAATTCACACATACTTTGACCATTAGAATGTCAAGGGGCTTGTTTCTCCATTTCCTTTAGGTAATATACACGAACGACATACTGGGCTTGGAAGAAAGGACTTCTCTTCAATTCTAGGTAGAGATTCTTAAGGAAATTCCCCTCTACATATTCATAAACGCACTCAATCTTTTCATTCTCTATCCCACTGCTTCCTTGTTGGCTTTTACTCTCTTCCATGCTTTCGCAAGAATAATATCCGGTTGAAACGCCAGTAGAGTAAGAAACTGATTTCGAGGGGATAGCTTACGCTATCTCTTTTACTTTCAGTTCCTCCTCATCAAACCGTACGTGAGGTTTTCCCTCATACGGGTTTCCGACGTTCTTCTTTCTTTGGCTTTACGGTTTCTAACGAGCCAATTTCACTAAAATATGTTCAACTTCTTTACT
>NZ_JBLUOI010000061.1:0-29966 GCF_048059995.1 Metabacillus sp. YM-086
GCACATGCTGATAAGGTTTTGGAGCTGAGTGAACAGGAAGGAAGTCTTAGAGCTTATATTGATGAGTTAAATGAAGCGATTACTGCTGGTGAACTTGTGAAGGAATCGCTGATGGATGCAGAAAATTCTCTTGAAAAAGCTAGTAATTGGGGAACAGCGGATATGCTGGGTGGTGGAACAATTTCTGGTTTTGTGAAACATCAGCATATTAATGATGCAGAGGACTATCTTCACGATGCTCAAACACATATGCGGAAGTTTCAAAAAGAATTATTAGATGTACAAGAGGAAGCAAAGCTCGAAGTTGATATTTCAAGTTTATTGATGTTTGCTGACTCCTTTTTCGATGGATTCATCGTAGACTTTATGGTGCAGGGGAGAATTAATGATGCTTTGGATGAAACAAGGGAGCAGTATGATAAAGTGACAGAAGTTCTGGATAAATTAGAAGATCAAGTAAAGGAAAAAACGAAAGAGTTAGAACTTGTACAGAAGGAGAAAAAGTTTGTAGTAGAACAGTTATAGGAACTCATCTAATCCAATAAGATATATAAGGGCAAAAATCCAAGTAGTTAGGAGAAACCACATGGACCAATCTAATGAAAAATATAGTTTACCCAAAGGGAAAAAAACGAAAAGTTTCCTGGAAATAATCAATATTGAAACTGGTGAAAGGAAGACACTAGCATCCTTTCATAAGGTAATTGAAGCACCAAATTGGACCCGTGATGGAAAGCTGATTTATAACAGTGATGGTCATCTTTACTCCTTTGATATAAATACTCATGAAAACGGCCTAATAGAAACAGGCTTTGCAACCTCCTGTAACAACGATCATGTCTTATCTCCTGATGAATCTCAGATTGCTATCAGTCACCACACTGCCCTGGATCATCAATCACGTATATACATCCTTCCTACAAAAGGTGGCATTCCAACTCTCATAACGCCAATGGCACCGTCTTATCTTCATGGCTGGTCACCTGATGGCAAGACATTAGCCTATTGTGCGGAAAGAAATGGCCAATACGACATTTATACAATTCCTGCTTATGGTGGAGAGGAAAAACAGCTAACAGATTTGCCTGGTTTAGATGATGGCCCTGAATACTCACCAGATGGAAAGCATATTTGGTTTAATTCCACACGAACCGGTTTGATGCAAATATGGCGTATGAATGCAGATGGTAGTGAACAAACGAGAGTAACATTTGAAGAAAGCAATAATTGGTTTCCACATGTTTCTCCTGATGGAGAGAAGGTAGTTTATCTTGCCTATAAAAAAGGAGATGTGGAACCTGGAGACCATCCTCCTAATAAGGATGTTGAGTTAAGAATCATGTCAAGTACCGGTGGAGAGTCAAGTTTGTTGATAAAGCTGTTTGGCGGTCAGGGTACGATCAATGTGAATTCGTGGTCTCCAGATAGTAAGCAGTTGGCGTTTGTAAGATATGAACTACATTAAGCTTAAAAATAGCAGTAGTTACCCAGTTATAGGTAACTACTGCTATTTTTTTACACAAATCATAAGGTGATATATCTAGTTCAATGTAGGCGGAAAATAATCGCTTCACTTTTTCAAGCTGAAACATAAGAGAAAAGCTCTTGATTTATTCTCCAATAGTAAACTTTATAAACTCATCTTTCACTCTGAAAGATAGAGTAAAAGAATATTAATCCCTCATATAAGGGAAAATGTCTACTATGGGTTTTTTCATTAATAAACACAAAAGATTCCCTATTAGTGGACATACTTTAAATACATAATCATCAAGTTGAACAATCTTTAAACAGAGATTGAGTATGAAAGCGAATTCAATAAGGCCAACTTAGCTGATAAAATAATTTATGAGCAAGAGAGGTGACAGCTTATGTATTTAGACGAAAGAAGCAACCTACTATTAAAAGCTGTGTTGAGTAATCCGGAAGTTACAAATACTGAATTAGAAAACCGGTTGAATTTAACCCGCAGACAAATAAGTTACAGCTTCAGCAAAATAAATGATTGGTTAGAGCAAAATAATTATCCGGTAATTAAAAGGACAAATGGCGGTAGGTTTATTGTTAGCCCATTATTGTTTGATCTGTTTACTGAAGAAGAAGAGGATACTACTTCTGCTAGGTATATTCCTTCTGAAAAAGAAAGAGTTCAATTAATTATTTTGATGCTACTAAGCAGTGAAGAAGAATTATCATTAATTCATTTTTCAATTGCACTAGAAGTTAGTAAAAACACAGCGCTTAGAGATATTAAGGCAGCTCAAAGGTTCGTCAATGACTATCAATTAGAGATTGTTTATTCAAGAAAATATGGTTATGACATAATTGGAAATGAATGGGATAAACGTAAGTTGTTGATTGGTACATTAAGAGATGTGTTTGATATCTATAAGGGAGAACTTTATATTCAGCAATTTGGGGAAATATCAAGCCGTGAGATTCGTCACCTTAAAACAAAAATAGAAGAAGTGGAAAGGCTTTTGCACCTTAAATTCATTGATGAGCGAATAAAGCTTCTACCATATATTATTGCAGTTCTATTAAAGAGAATAAAAAAGGGTCAGATTATTTCAGATGCCTATCATATTGACCACGAGGCACTGTCTGACACAAAGGAATATGAAGCTGCACAAATACTTATCCAAGACAGCCCAGCAATTCCTAAACAAGAAAGAATGTTTATAACATTGCAACTTTTAACATCAAATGTATTTTCAACTCAATTTTTGACTGATCGAGAATTGCCACAGTTGAGAAAATCGTTAGAAGATAGTTTAGAGCTTTTTGAATATAAAGCAGCTATTACATTAAAGAATAGAGAAGCTTTGCTTAACAGGCTAATCATGCATATGAAGCCTGCATACTACCGGATCAAATATCAACTTACAACCAACTATGCAATGCTAGAAAAAGTGAGTGATGAGTTTGATGCTATTCATTATATTGTAAAAGATGCAATCAGACCCTTTCGTGAGTATATAGACTGTGATATTCCAGAAAGTGAAATTATGTATATAACAATCTTAATTGGTGGTCATTTACTTAATAGTGGGGAAACAATTCCGGTAAAGAAAAAGGCAATAGTTGTATGTCCAAATGGGGTTTCGATATCACAATTAATGGAACATACATTAAGAGACCTGTTTCCAGAGTTTTACTTTTATCAAGCATTCTCAATACGTGAATTTGAACAGTTGGATTTAGAGTTTGATCTTGTCTTTTCACCTGTTCCCTTGCAGACAAATAAACATTTGTTTATTGTAAATCAGTTTATTTCTGAATTTGAAAAAACTCAATTACGTCAACGTGTTATGCAAGGGGTATTCGGGTTAAATACGTCTGTAGTGAACATAGATCAAATTATTTCGATCGTTGAGAAATATGCAAAAATAGAAGAAAAGCAGTCTTTAGAAAAAGCACTTCAAGACTACTTCTCTCTACAATTAACAAAAGAAGTGAAAGTAAAAAAAGATTATATTTTATCAGACTTCATTACACCAGAGATGATGGTTACCAAACAATCTGTGAATAGTTGGGAAGAAGCAATTGAAATCGCATCGCAGCCTTTACTACAAAATGGGGCAATCCAAGAAACATATATCACGACTATGAAAGAAAGGTATCCAACTCTTTTACCACATATTTCATTAAGAATGAATATTGCCATTCCACATGCAAAGCCAGAAGAAGGGGCAAATTCAGTAGGGATGAGCTTATTAAAAATCAAAGATGGGATACAAACTGAAAATGGCAAATTACATCTTGTGGTTGTGATTGCAGCCGTTGATAAGAAGCAGCATTTAAACGCTCTCTTACAACTCATTAAACTGGCTGAAATGGATGATGTTGTTCAAAAGATGATTGAACTTGATAGTAAGGAAGATATGTTCAACCTTATTAAAGCTTACTCAAAATAACGGTATTTTTACTAGGAAGGAATATTGTAATGAAAATATCTACTATTCTTGTTGCTTGTGGTGCTGGAATTGCTACTTCAACAATTGTAGCTCAACGTGTAGAGAGTCTTTTAAAAGAAAACAAGATAAGAGCGGAGCTCATCCAGTGTACTATTTCCGAGGTGGGATCTCTTCAGTCTAATGCAGATTTAATTATATCAACTACATTATTACCAAAAGTTTATGAAACACCTACTATCGTTGCAACATCTTACATAACAGGTGTAGGTATGGAAAAAATTGATCAACAAATTTTGGACTTATTAAAAAAGTGAATAAGAGTATTTTATTGCTCTTTATGAATATAAGTAAAAAAGTTTTAACAAGGAGTGAAGAAAATGAAAGCAGTAATGAAAACGGAACCAGGTTATGACAATATGTCATTAGTGGACATTCAAGAACCAGAAGTATCAGGTGATTTAGTAAAGGTAAAGGTGGCCTATACAGGAATTTGTGGAACTGATATTCATACATATACAGGAGAATATCGAAATTCAAAAACACCAGTTGTTCTAGGTCATGAGTTCTCAGGAGTAGTTGTAGAAGTTGGGGATGCTGTAAAAAAGGTTAAAGTTGGAGATCGAGTTACAAGTGAGACAACATTTACAACATGTGGAGAATGTGAGTATTGTTTAGAAAAAGATTATAATTTATGTTCTACACGTAAAGGGATTGGAACGCAAGTAAACGGGAGTATGGCTGAGTTTGTTGTTTCAAGAGAAGAGAGTGTACACGTTTTACCTGATAGCATCAGCTTTGAAGCAGCGGCATTGACTGAACCATTAGCTTGTTGTACTCATGCTGCATTAGAGAAAACAACAATCAACGAAGGAGATAAAGTATTAGTTTTTGGTCCTGGTCCAATTGGTTTACTTCAATGTCAAATTATAAAAGCAAAAGGTGCGTTTGTTATTTTAGCTGGTATTACAAAAGATAAACAACGCTTAGAATTAGCAAAATCGCTAGGTGTTGATGTAATAGTTGATGTTCTCGAAGAGGATTTAGCAGATGTTGTTATGAAACATACAGATGGTTATGGTGTTGACAAAGTATTTGAATGTTCTGGAGCAGTACCTGCTCTAAATCAAGGCTTACCGCTTGTGAAGAAAAAAGGTACATTTGTGCAAGTAGGTATTTTTGCAAACAAATTAAATCAGTTAGATCAAGAATCAATCATTCAACGTGAAATAACATATGTGGGAACTCGTTCACAAAAGCCGAGCTCATGGCACTTAGCGTTGAAGCTATTGGAAGAAAATAAGATTGCAACTGATAAAATGATTACAAAAGTTGTGTCATTAGAAAATTGGCGCGAAGGCTTTGAAGCAGTTATGACTGGTAATGAGATTAAAGTTATTATTAAATCATAAGTCTCAAATTTTAATATTCTAATATATTTATAGAATGATTTTTTTACATCACAATGTTGTACAACTCAAGATCAACCAATGGTGATGAAACCGCATTCAGAAAAGGCTTTCTAAGTGATATGATTACTTTAGTAGCTACAAAATAAAACACAAGGTTAATAAAGATTAAAATTGGAACTACACATTTAGCTTTTCCAATCAATTGTACGTGATTAACCTAAACCATAGTGAAGTGAATAACTAGATATTGATTGGAGGATAACAAAGTGTTATTAGATGAAACTCTTATTTTAAAAGATATAGAAGCGAGCAGCTCTGAAGAAGTAATTGAGATCATGGCAAGAAACTTAAATGATTTAGGAATAGTTAAAGAAAGTTATATCGAAGCAGTAATTGAAAGGGAGAAATCATATGCAACGGGTCTTCCAACAAATGGTTGTTCTGTAGCTATTCCACATACTGACACAGAGCATGTAAATAAAAAAGCAATCAGTGTTGGAGTGTTAAAAGATACAGTGGAGTTCGGCATTATGGGTGAAGATAGGGAAAAAACTCCTGTTAAATTAGTGTTTATGTTAGCTATGGATGAGGGACATTCCCAATTAGAACTTCTACAAAACTTAATGCGTATTTTTCAGGATGAAAATGTCCTATCAGAATTATCTACTGAAGAATCGAAAACAAAAATTAAAGATTTACTACTAGATAAGCTTAATTTTTCTGTGAAAGGTGGTGAGTAAGTTGAAAAAGCAAATATTAATCGCATGTGGTGCTGGTATTGCAACTTCTACAATCGTTAATGATGCTGTAGAGGCAATGTGTAAAGAAAATGGAATTGATGCAACTCTTCAACAAATTAAAATTACTGAAGTTGGTTCTTATGTAGATACAGCTAGTCTTTTGATTAGTACAACAATTGTACAAAAAGAATATCCATTCCCGGTTATTAATGCAAGAGCGTTCTTAACAGGAATCGGACTAGATGATGTTAAAGCAAAGATTCTAGAGGAACTTAAAAAATAATAGATTCTTAAACATCTCGATTCTCTAATCTTTAGAGAATCGAGGTCCTTTCAATCTTAGAGTCGACAGATGTTAAAAGGAGGCGAATTTAAAATGAATGGTATGGTAGAAGCTTTACAAGCATTTCTAGCATTAGGACCAACAGTAATCTTACCTGTTGCCATTTTCTTAATTGGTATTGCTTTTGGACAAAAGGTAGGAAAAGCTTTTCGCTCAGGTATTACAATTGGTGTAGCATTCGTTGGTATTTTTCTAGTCGTTGATTTATTAGTAAGTAACTTAGGACCAGCGGCAAACGGGATGGTTGAGAGATTTGGAATTGAGTTAAATGTTATAGATGTTGGATGGCCTGGTGCTGCGTCAATGTCATGGGCATCACCAATAGCTGCATTTATTATTCCTTTGGGCCTATTAGTAAACGTTATCATGCTTGTTACGAAAACAACAAAAACAATGAACGTAGATATCTGGAACTTCTGGCATTTTACATTCACAGGAGCTCTTGTTTATACAGTTTCAGGAAGCATAATCCAAGGATTAGCGGCTGCAGTTATTTTCCAGATCATTTGTTTGAAAATTGCAGACTGGACAGCACCTATGTTAAGAGATTATTTTGATCTTGAAGGTATTGCTGTTGCAACAGGAAGTACAGTTTCTTACGCACCACTTGGAATACCACTTGTTAAGCTTATTCAAAAAGTACCAGTAATTAAGAATTGGAATGCAGATCCAGAAACGATTCAAAAACGCTTCGGTGTTTTCGGAGAGTCTATTTTCATGGGATTGATTTTAGGTATTGGATTGGGATTACTAGCAGGATATTCATTCGGTGAAGTGATTCAAGTTGGTATGGCCATGGCAGGGGTTATGGTGTTAATGCCAAGAATGGTTAAGATACTAATGGAAGGTTTAACGCCTGTTTCAGAATCAGCAAGATCATTCTTAAGCAAAAAGTTTGGTCAGCAAGACATTTACATTGGTCTAGATGCTGCCGTTGCGATTGGACACCCATCAGTTATTTCAACAGCTTTAATTTTAGTACCAATAACGGTTGCATTAGCTGTAGTATTACCTGGTAACAATGTTTTGCCATTTGGTGATTTAGCCACAATTCCATTTATCGTGGCATTCATTGTAGGTGCTGCACGAGGAAATATTATTCATTCTGTTATTGTAGGAACAATTTTAATCGCATTAACTTTATACTTAGCTACAGATTTAGCACAAGTTCATACTCAATTAGCAATTGACGGTAAATTCAATATGCCAGAAGGAACAAGCTTGGTATCAAGTCTTGACCAAGGTGGAAACTTCATCAACTATGTTGTTTATAAGATATTCGCAATATTTAACTAGAACACCCAGAGTATTACTTTTACAAAAGTTATTCTCATATAATAATTGAAAACAATGTAAAATGACTATATATAGGTGTTAAAGAGAAATAAAATTGTCTAAGTATAGCTCTAGTTTTTGACTGGAGCTATTAATTTTAATGAACCTTTTTTAAAAGAAACTATGTAAGAGAAAGGTGAGGTAGTATGATTGAAACATTTGTCGATTATGCATTAGGACCACACGGCAGATATTTAAGTGAGTTATACCTCGATAATCAGTTTCTAATCAATACGATCGTTGTTGGATTTGCCTGTTACAAAATATTCTTTGGAAAACGAAAGCAAGATCCTTCAGTAAAATCGGTGACTGAAACAAAATAGTCTTATTGCATGATAGAGTAATATAAAATTGAGATGTTTGAAAGGACGGGTTACATGGTAGAAAAAACATTTAACATTATCGATGAATCTGGAATTCACGCACGTCCAGCTACTCAAATAGTAAGTGTGGCGTCAAAGTTTAATGCAGAAATTACACTTGATTATAAAGGGAAAAGTGTAAACTTAAAGTCAATTATGGGAGTTATGTCTCTCGGTATTCCTAAAGGTGCTGAAATCAAAGTTACTGCTTTAGGTGCAGATGAAAGTGAAGCTGCCCAGGCAATCTCTGAAATTATTACAAAGCAAGGCTTAGGAGAATAACGAGCATAAAATGGAGTCTTGAACATCTCAAGGCTTTTTCTTTATACCTTTCAAGGATCATTTCTAAAGGAGGAGTATGATTTTGGTAGACACACCGATTGTATTTTTTGATTTGGATGGCACTCTTTTAACAAGTGAATTTAAAGTAGCTAATAGTTCCATAGATGCTATTAAGACCATAAAAAAGTTAGGTGCTGAGCCAGTTATAGCTACTGGTAGAAATATTAGTGAGATTGGTAATGTATTAGAACTCACAGGTATTCGTTCATGTGTTGCTATGAATGGCCAGTATGTTATGTACGAGGGTGAGGTTATTTATGAAAATCCACTTGACCAAAATGAAGTAAAGCTTTTACATACAACAGCTTCTCAAAACGGTCATGATTTAGCATTTTACAACGCTGAATATATAACAGTTACTGCAGGAAATTCTGATGTAATCACAAAAAATTACATAGAACGTGTAGGAACAAAATATCCTCCAGTAGATGAGACGATGTATTTAAAATCCCCCATTCATTTAATGGTCCTTTTCTGTAATATAGGCGAAGAACTCTTTTATCAAGAGCAATTTCCATATTTTCAATTTGTTCGGCACTCTCCTTTAGGATGTGATGTGTATCCTAGAGGCACTTCTAAGGCATCAGGCATTCAACGATTAATGGAACATCAGAATTTATCATTGGAAAATTCGTATGCATTTGGTGATGGATTGAACGATATTGAAATGTTTCAACTTGTTAAGCACCCTATTGCAATGGGAAATGCAGTAGAAAATTTAAAAAGTATATCTAAATATGTAACGACTTCTAATAATGAAGATGGCATAATGAAGGGGCTTCATCAATGTGGGTTATTAGATTCAGGTGTAATAAAATAAAGAATAATTAAAATTTTAAACTTAACTAAGAGGGGAGAAATCCCCTCTTTTTATCTTTTAAAGAAGGGGCTTTAAGTGTATTAAAATCTAGTTCTAACTAGATTTTATAAAAAGATTAACAGAGTGTGATCTTTATCACATTATAAATTACATTATGGTGTTAATCTTAACTCAAGTTATAAAACACACACTGGATTGTGAAAAACTTCACAATATAAAATGATAAATTGGAGGAATACAAAATGAATGTAACACTAGGAAATAAAGTTGTATTAGTTGGTACTGGAGCGGTTGGATCAAGCTATGCTTATGCGTTAATGAATCAAGGAATCAGTGATGAGCTAGTGCTTGTAGATTTAAATGAGGAAAAAGCGAAAGGTGACGTAATGGACTTAGATCATGGAATTGTTTATGCACCAAATTCTATGAGCATCACATTTGGTACTTATGAAGATTGCAAGGATGCAGCACTTGTTGTTATTTGTGCCGGTGCTGCACAAAAGCCCGGGGAAACAAGATTAGATCTTGTAAGTAAAAATGTAAAAATCTTTGAATCTATTGTAAACCAAATTATGCAATCTGGATTTAACGGAATTTTCTTAGTGGCTACAAATCCAGTTGATATTTTAGCCTACGCAACATGGAAATTTTCTGGATTGCCAAAAGAAAGAGTGATCGGATCTGGAACAGTGTTAGACTCTGCTAGATTCCGCTATTTATTAGGTGAAGAATTTGATACAGCCCCAACAAGTGTACATGGCTATATTATCGGAGAACATGGTGATTCTCAATTACCTGTATGGAGCTCTGCAAATATTTCTGGTACACCAATTGCACCGAAATTAACAGAGGAACGAAAACAGGAAATTGCAGTTCAAGTTCGAGATGCTGCCTATAAAATCATTGAATCTAAAGGGGCAACATATTACGGAATTGCTATGGGATTAGCGAGAATTACGAGAGCAATCTTAAAGAACGAAAATGTGGTTTTACCAGTTGGGGCTTACCTTGATGGTGAAAATGGACACAGTGATGTTTATATTGGGGTCCCAGCTGTGATCAATCGCACAGGTATAAAGAAAGTTGTAGAGCTATCTTTAAATGATCAAGAGCAAGAAAAATTCACAAAGTCAGTTAAAACACTAAAAGCTATTCAAGCTACTATTTGGGGTTAGGTAAAAACCACACAGAGGAGAATTCATCATGTTAGTTGAGACGTTTGATCCATTTCAGCATCTCGCCATATCAGCATTAGTTGCAGCCATACCAATCATATTGTTTCTATTATGCTTAACAGTGTTCAAGATGAAGGGAATACATGCAGCTTTATTAAACTTAGCAGTCACCTTCTTAATTGTATTAGTAGTCTTTAAGCTCCCTTTTGGAGAAGCAATCGGAAGTGTCATCCAAGGAGCCATATTAGGATTATGGCCGATTGGTTATATCATTGTGATGGCAGTATGGCTTTATAAAATTGCAGTAGAATCAGGGAAGTTTGATATACTTCGAGGAAGTATAGTAGGGATTTCTCAAGACCAACGGATTCATTTATTATTAATTGGCTTTTGCTTTAACGCATTTCTTGAAGGAGCAGCAGGCTTTGGAGTTCCAATTGCGATATGTGCTGTACTCTTAGTTTCATTAGGCTTTAAACCATTGCAGGCAGCGATGCTGTGCTTGATAGCAAATGGTGCATCAGGAGCTTTTGGGGCAATTGGTATACCGGTGGGCATCATTGATACATTTCATTTGGAAGGTGTAACATCAATGAACGTCTCAATGATGACGGCTTTAACTCTACCAATGATCAACTTTACCATACCATTTCTCCTAGTCTGGTTACTAGACGGTTTTAAAGGAGTGAAAGAAATATTACCAGCTATTTTAGTCACATCTGCTACTTATACAGTGACACAGGCAGTCATTACAGTCACGATAGGACCAGAGTTAGCCGATATTATTCCGTCACTATTAGCGATGGGGACGCTAGCGTTATTTCTGAAAAAATGGCAACCAAAAGAAATTTTCTTGCTAAACGGTAAAAAGTGTGAAGTTGAAAAGCATTCTATGAGTGAAGTAATCAAAGCATGGTCTCCATTTTATTTGCTAACAATCTTTGTCTTAATTTGGAGTTTACCAGTTTTTAAAGGACTATTTACAGAAGGCGGGTTACTTGCAGGAACAGCAGTACAGTTCATAATCCCTGGCTCTTCAATAGGGGTGGGAATTGATTTAATAGGGGCAACAGGAACAGCCATTCTTTTAGCAGGATTAACAACTGTCGCTTCTGCAAAAGAAATTAGGTTCAAAGAAAGCTTTAAATTATTGAAAAAGACGATTTTAGAATTTAGAATTCCAATCGTGATGATTTCTGCGATTATTGGTATTGCAAAGCTAATGACATACGGTGGATTAACAATTGCGTTAGGGCAAGCGGTAGCCACAACAGGAGATGTATTCCCATTATTAGCTCCAATATTAGGATGGATTGGTGTATTCATGACAGGATCTGTGGTAAATAACAACACATTATTCGCACCAATTCAAGCTACAGCAGGTAACATCATTGGAACAAACCCATCTTTATTGGTTTCTGCAAATACTGCTGGAGGAGTCATGGCGAAGCTTGTTTCTCCACAATCTATTGCCATTGCAACAGCAGCCGTAGGGGAAACAGGTAAAGAAGCAGAGTTAACGAAAATGACATTAAAATATAGCTTTGGGTTACTAGGGTTTGTATGCCTTTGGACGTTTGTTCTAGCATTGATTTTTTAGAAATGAAAAGGAGGCTGACACTATTAGGTCAGCCTCCTTTCAGTTTAGTTTACTCTTGTGATTCTTCCTTCGGATTTATAGTCAATTGGAGAAGGTAAACTCTTAACGTACTCAACTGTAGCATCAAGGTCTACTGGTCCAACTTCCATGCTTGAAGAAAGCTTTCCGAAGCTAGTTTTAATATTTCCATACATATAGTTATTTACAACGACTGTATATTCTGCAGCTGGGTCGATTGGAGTTCCATCAGGTAAAAGAATATCCTGGACTTTTCCAGTTTTAGCAGCAGCATCATAAGTGTACGTATATTTAAAGCCTGAAATATGGTAATCAAGACCTCTTTCAGTAATTTGCTCATCTAAAATAACTCGTAAATCAGCACCACTTAGAGTAGCCTTATTCAATACATTTCCAAATGGTTGAACAGCAAATAAATCACCGTATGTGATTTCACCAGCTTCAAGTGGTGAACGAACTCCGCCACCGTTCATAAGGGCAAAGTCAGCGTCCATTGCGTCTTTCATTCCATCAGCGATGAGGTTACCAAGTCCATTGTCACCGAACTCATTGGTTACTGAAGGATAGCCTTTTTCAAGGGTAGATACTGACTGACCAACTACTTGAGCTTTGATTGGCTCAACCTTTTCTTTATACTTGTCCATGATAGCTGCTACTGCAGTATCTGGAGTATATTTGTCCTGGTAAACTGTTTTAATTTCCGCTTTTTTACTAAAAATATCCCCTGTAAAAGGATCAATTTCTAACTCAACATCTGAGAAAGCTGACCCATAAGAATAAGCTTGTACAATTAACTTATTATCTACAACTCTATTAACCTTTACATGGTTATGAGCGGCAAAGATAACATCAACTTCATCATTGATTTGTTCAGCAATTCTGCTTGCATCAAATGAGTCAGTATAGCCAGTTTGAGTAGCAGGGTTATGAGCTAAAACAACAATTGATTCTACACCTTGTGCCTTTAATTCAGCTGTATATTTATTAATTGCTTCTGCTTCACCTGTGATTTTTAAAGATTCATTTCCTTTTGTCACGATCATTGAAGGTGTTTCTTGAGTGACAACACCAATGATACCAATCTTTTGACCACCAGTTTCTAATACTGTGTAAGGATCAGTAATTAACTGTCCGTCTCTTGTATCAAAAGCATTTGCTGCAACAAGCGGGAAGTTCATTCCATCATAGCCAGGGTTGCCATTTGGGTGATCACCACCGTTCATCATACGTTTTAACTCATCAATTCCTTCATCGAATTCATGGTTGCCTAGTGTTCCAGCATCAAAGCCGATTTCTTCTAAAACTTCAATTGTTGGCTCATCTTGGAAAAGAGCTGAGATAAGTGGGCTGCCACCAATCATATCACCAGCATGAACTAGTAAAGTATTAGGATTTGTTGCTTCTTCCTGTTTAAGGGCAGCAGCTGTATATTCTATTTGACCAGCTGAAGAATTACCTACTTTAGTCACTGTGTCTAATTGTCCATGTAGATCATTTAACCCTAAAAGCTGTACCTTTACCCCACGGTTTAGGTCAATATTGAAAATGCCAAAGCCTTTATCATCAGTTTGTCCAGTATATGAGAATGGACTTCCTTCGGTAATGTACTGCTCTGCCTTCGGTGAGGTTGTAAATGTAACGTTCACATCAGCTGAGATTGGTGCAATAGACCAGTTATTATCAGCTGTTGGAGTAACTTCTTTTACTTCCGAAATATAATCCATTAAAATTTGGCGGTTTTCATCAGCAGAATCCACGACTAACTCACTGCCTTTGAGACCAGGGAAATTCCCACCGCCACCAGCACGATAATTGTTTGTCACCACAACAAATTCTTGTTCTGGATCAATTGGTTCTCCGTTGTATTCTAAGTTAACAACACGGCTGGATTCTGGGTTAATAAGATTCCCTTTCGTGTCGTATTTAGCTGGCTTAGTGACATCAATTTGATATTCAACTCCGTCAATGACATCGAAGTTATACACTGGGAAAGAAGGATTTAATAATTGTTGTGCATCAGTTTTAGTGGTGTCAATTGTATTGA
The DNA here is from genome assembly GCF_048059995.1 of Metabacillus sp. YM-086. Classification (NCBI taxonomy): domain Bacteria; kingdom Bacillati; phylum Bacillota; class Bacilli; order Caryophanales; family Bacillaceae; genus Metabacillus; species Metabacillus sp. YM-086. The sequence goes on from NZ_JBLUOI010000061.1 coordinate 14,106, forward strand.
ACTTACCTGCTGACATTTCAATCCATTCTTTTACAACTGAACCATTCACCTTTACAGCTTTTAATGTGTTGTCATAAAGATACAGATCCCCAGCACTACGGATTGTTAAATCACCTTTTTTGATTTCTGTATATTCTTCAACACCATTACGACCTGCCTTGAAAGGTGCTCCAACAGATAAAATTGGAAGATCTTTTAATTCAGGCTTGTTCAATGAGATATAGTTTTCTACATACCATTTTTGCGCATTTGTTACGACTTGAACAGAAGGATCATCTTGAACAAGGGCAAAATAGCTGTAAATATCATCAGTTGTTGTTCCGATTGGTGTATTTACATAGTCAATCGTATCTTCATGTGCATCCTTTACGGCGTTGACAATTTCTTGATCAGGTTGCACATTATCTATTGCTCTAGTAGAAGATTGAGAATTAGAAACCTCCCACTTTCCTTTAATCTTTTGAAGGGTAAGATCAATGATTCCGAGAGAACCACCGCCATAGCCTGCTTGAACAGCAGCAACACCATTGATTGTACCTTTATTATTATCTACTCCAGGTAATGGTTGTCCGTCAGCACCTTTGAAAAGTGCATCTAAGCTGGCAACATCCTTAGCTGGAAACGTTTTATGAGTATGTGAGAATGTAATAGCGTCAATTCCATCTACTTTACTCAAAGCATAAACTGTATCTTCTGTGTTGTCTTCATTTGCACTAAAACCAGAGTGAGCTAAAGCGATCACAACATCTGCACCTTTTTTCTTCATTTGAGGTACATATTTTTTAGCACTTTCGATGATATTTTTTGTGATGACTTTACCATCTAGATGAGCTTTGTCCCACTCGTTGATTTGTGGGGGAGTAAAACCAATATATCCAACTTTGATAACCTTCGTTTTCCCATCTTCATCTTTTACTTTTTTATTAACAATTTTATAAGGGCTATATTTATTAACATCATTTGAAGGATTATCATCATGATCATCAATATAAACATTTGCATTTACAAAAGGAAATTCAGCATCATCATACACTTCATCTAGGTAGTCTAGACCATAGTTGAACTCATGGTTTCCAAGTGTAGCCATGTCATAATCCATTATGTTCATTGCTTCAATTACTGGATGTACCTCACCTTCCTCAAGTGGATCAATCTTAGCTTTATAGGTGCCAAGAGGGGTTCCTTGAATAAGGTCACCGTTGTCTACGAGGACAGAGTTATCTACTTCTTTTCTTGCTTCTTTAACAAGAGCTGCTGTTTTAGCCAGTCCAAGCTTAGGAGCTTCAGCATTTTTGTAGTAATCGAAGTTGAGTAGGTTCGTATGAATGTCTGTCGTTTCCATAATTCGAAGCTCTACTAGTGATTGAACCTTAGAAGTAGTAGGTTTGGCTGCATTTACAACACTTGTCATAAACGGGGTTGATAACAAACAAATGGCTAAAGTACTAGTTAAAATCTTTTTACCTTTAAGCTTGCTTTGCAACTTCATTCGATACATCCATCCTTTAATTTTTTTGAGAGAATAAAAGTCTCCAAGGAACATTTTATAATAGGGGAATACTGCAAAAGAATGGTTAATAAATACTGAAAAAATTACAGAAAATATAGAGATGACATATATCTAAATACTTAATTTTCAGAAGATGAGGTAAATAGATATAGGTAAAAATATATAATTTCATCAGATTAAGATAAAAGGAAATTTATGGATATAATCTAAATGGTACAAAACGCTTAGGGGCAAGGTAATGAATTGATTAATTCCGATGAAGGGGATAATTGTAGGTACATTATATAAAGAAGAGAAGCCACCTTAATAGTGAAAAGACAGCTTCTCTTCCTAAACACTTTTATTTATGATCAATAATTGCCCAATATGCTGGTTTTACTTTGTAATCTGGATCAAATACAAATGGTGCATCTTTTCCTACTCCATCATTGTATTGCTTAGCACGGTCGTCTAGCCATGTATGGTTATCTGTAATTCCCCATAAAGTAACATTACTAATCTTGTCATCTAGTCTCTCGTATAATTTAAATAAAGCATCGTAGCGTTCAGCTTGTGCTTCAAAAACATCAGCTGGGATATCGCTGTATGTTGCATAAGCAGGTTTAGGTGGCCAACCATATAGACTTACGTCCAGCTCTGTAATTTGGTTATCTAATCCAAGACTAGCAAATAGATTAATAGAATCTTCCGTTTGTTGTAAAGTAGGCCAGCCAAGTTGAATATGTGATTGATGTCCAACACCGTCAATTGGAACTCCTTGATCTAAAAGATCTTTTACTAAGTTATATAAATCAGTTCTTTTTGGTTCGACTTCTGTATTGTAATCATTAATATAAAGCTTAACATCTTCACCGCCGTGTTTTTTAGCTGTTTTAAAGGCTACTTTAATAAAGTCAGTTCCAGTGATTTGGTACCAAGCCGAATTACGTAATCCACCACCATCATCAATGACTTCATTCACAACATCCCATGATTTCACGTCATCTTTATAGCGCTCTACAATTGTTTCAACATGTTTTTCAACACGTTCTAGTAAAAGCTTTTTATTTTCTTCACGTCTCCCAGGATCAGTTTCATTTACCATTTCGTTTCCTTCTTCATCAAGGAAGAACCAGTCTGGTACCTGGCTATGCCAGATAAGAGCATGGAATCGAATGTCCATATTGTTCTCTTTTGCAAATTTGACAATCTTGTCAGCTTCTTTAAAGTTAAACTTTCCTTCTTCTGGCTGAATATTAATTGGCTTCATCACATTTTCAGCAACGATGCTGTTATAATGGCGTTTTAACATGATTGCATCTTTACCTTCTAATTGACTTGGCTCTACAGCTGCTCCGATTGTAAAGGAGTCTTTATATCTTTGGTCTAACTGTGGTGCTGTTAAGGCACTAATACTAGGTTTTTCCGTAGTAGTAGCAGCAGAAGCAGTACTCATTCCTACAGGTAATAATAAGGCTAGGGCTAATCCAGAAATAATTGGTTTACGTAATACGTTTAACATGTTTTAATCTCCTTTTTAATATAGATTTGAAAGGCTTTCTAAAACAAATTCTGAATAACTCTAATGAACCTCCTTTTTATTAAATGAAATAAAGTAAGGGCTTACATTTCTGTAGGAAGTTAACTATGTATGGTAATGGGAGAGCCCTAACTGAAATTGATTATAACAACTTTAACTTTGTTTGGCTACTAAATAAACAAAGTTATTTGGCAATTCAATAAATTTAGTAAAATAGTAATAGTTTATTTTAAAGATAAAAGAGATGAAATCATGACTATACTCCTGGTTAATGCGGATAATGAAAGGCTCTACGCGCAAGAGGGCTTTAAGCAGGAGGAAGGGTGGTTTGTTGTCAATATAAGCTGTGAGGAATATATTCTGCTAGTGAAGCGATAGGGGGTTAAGACTAAGTTCGGTTGATTAAGAAACAACTTGCCATACTTTCTATAATTTTAACACCCCCACAGTAAGAGCCTTATAATTCCATAAAACATTCTTAATCAACTGAATTTGATCACCCTCTAAACACTGAATGATAACGGTCACCTCAGGCAACCGTTTTGGCATTTTAGAGCCATTCTTATTATTGAGGTAATAGATGCTATAACCAATTGTAAATCCAATGAATGCACCAAGTAACCCCCATATAATTGGGCCTAGAGTTAGGATAAATCCTATACTAGCACCAATAACAGCACTACCAGTCGCGCAAGCCATTCCAACTTCAAAGGCATTTGAACGAGCGCTCCTCGTTCTACCTTGTAGTCGTTCATTTGGATCACTTTCCATAAAAGTCACAAGTATTTGCTCTCTTGTGACATATTTGCTTTCTAGAACGGCTAGGGCTTGCTCCATTTCAATTGTTTGTTCAAATGTTCCAACAATAATCATAATAAAACTCCTGCTTACTTGAAGATACGAGGGCGATTTTGTCCATATCGCTCTGTTAGATGCTGACGCTGTGCAATACGGTATAGCTTATTATGTCCAATTGTTGTGACATATGCTTGATAAATGGATCCTCCCAATACTGATGGCATAAACAATAACCAGTGTGGGTCAAGGGTTGAACTTGAACCCACAACATTACCGAATACTAATGTTAGTATGGCTTCATGGAGGTTTGAAAAGCTTAAATAGATCCACCACCAAAGCATAGCGTAGAAGGCAAGAGCAACTTGATGATTGTAAAGTTGGCCAAGGCCTGGAAAGAGCAAAGAGTAAAACGCACTAACAAATGGACTTTTTCTTTCGATATATTGAATTTCGTTCGGTGCAATTTTCAACCTTGAAACAGAATGATTTTCTAAATAAGCAATGTGACATAATTTGTTTTGATAAACAGTAGACCTATAGCTATCCCAGATGATTACTAGGTATGTTATGAGATAGCCAAAAGCCCATTTCGGCTCTAAAATGGATACAGACTGTTTAAATTTACCGCAAAAGGAAAAGATCATTGCTTCATTGATATGAGCAAATGTATTTATAAAAACTTCACTTAAGGTTAAAAGGGTAGCTCTTATATACTGGTTAAGCAAATAATGTCCAAATCCAGGAAATACTGCAGACCACCAAGCGATCATGATTGGATTGTGCTGTTGAAGATATGTTGTGCCTAGTGTATGAATTGTAGCGAGAGTAGGTTTTTTTTGGCTCATTTTGATCGTACCCTTTATATTATATTGTTATAATCTTATTCTTCCCCAACTGAATCAATTTCATAATGAATCATTTGTTACAAAAAAACGTATGAATTTCACCTTTATTAGTGATTTTATCCGTGTATTGTTTATTAAAAAGTTGAGGATGAAGGAAAATGTTCGTTTTTTGGTTTAAGAGTCATTATTAAGAAATTAACTCAACTAAATTCAAAATTAGTGAAGGTTTTGAAAAAATATAAAAGAACACCACAATAATTCATTGTAGTGTTCCAAATTAGCTTATTTATAAGGATCTATCGTTTGAATAGTGCCGTCTTCATTGTAGTGTATTTCCGAATATTTCACACTACGTTTATGATCGACTCCGTCTGATAATGAACAATCATGATAAAATAGATACCATTTATCTTCAAACTGAACGATTGAATGATGAGTAGTCCAGCCTGTTACTGGAGTAAGAATTTTTCCTTTATACGTGAATGGGCCTTGTGGGTTTTTGCTTGTTGCATAAACGATGCAGTGAGTTGTTCCCGTTGAATAGGAAAGATAATATTCATCATTATATTTATGTACCCAAGCTCCTTCAAAAAATCGTCTCTCTTCGTCACCTGCTAAGATTGGGTTGCCATCTGCATCAACGATTGAGATTTCTTGCGGTTTAGTTTTAAATGTAAGCATATCATCCTCTAGTTCAGCTACCATCGGACCTAATGCTGGCTCTGATGCTGCAGGACCCTCACCATCTGGATTAAAAATTCCAGTCTGCCACTTTTCTAGCTGACCTCCCCATAGACCACCGAAATAGATATAAGATTTGTTGTCATCATCTACTAATACGGCAGGATCTATACTGAAACTTCCTGGGATATAACTCTCTTGAGGAGTAAAAGGGCCTGCAGGATTTGAGCTTGTTGCAACACCAATTCTAAAGATATCGTCATGATCTCTTGCCGGGAAAAATAAATAATAGGTGTTGTTTTTGAACGCTGCATCTGGCGCCCATAATTGTTTCTTTGCCCAAGGAATATCTTTTACATGAAGAACCTGTCCATGATCAATACAAGGAGATTCGAAATTATCCATTGATAATACATGGTAATCCTCCATTTTGTACTGATCACCATTGTCATTTGAAGGCTCATTATGATCCAAGTCATGAGAAGGATAGATATAAATTTTCCCTTCAAATACATGTGCAGAAGGATCTGCAGTAAAAATATGCTCAACGATAGGTTGGTTAGGTTTTGGTTGTTTACTCATCTTAATCTCCTTATCTACTAGAAATTTGTAAGCGTTTGTATTAATTATAGCAGACTTTGTTTATTAATTAAACAAACCACACCAAAAATTATTTATATTACCTAAATAATTCATACTAAAATTACCATTTGTTTTTATTAAAACAGCATAATTGGGATTGATGTACTGAATGTAGGAGTGTTTTGGATATTTAAGTTGAAAATAGTTTAGAAAGAAAAGGATCTAATGATATTCATTGTTGATGTGAAGGTATAGGAAGAATAAATAGGAGGAGAAATTCCGCTTAAGGTATATAGTAGGTGCATAAATAGCCGATATAAGCGGATATATTCCGGTTAACTTCTATAAATAGAAGCAAATCTTTAGATTTGGTGCAAATAAGCGGAAAAATTCCCCCTATTTTGTTGAAAACGCTGGTTTTTCCTAATTTAAACGGAATTTTTCCGTTTGTTTCTCAGAAGACCCAACTATATAGTGCAAAAAATGCTTGGAGACACAATGTTCCAAGCATTTAATCATATTATCTGTTAATTTATCGTCGAATTACTGTACGGTCATTCTAATTTTGCACTTCAAAACCGAACCCGTTAACAAAAAGTTAGGGGCCATCGTACTATAAAGCTTCTTTTATCACCTTTTTATAATATAAAACAGACAAAATACCAAAGATTGAATATAACGCAGTATAAACAACCATTACCATAATCATCGGTGTCCATATCTCGGTTCCAAATAAAAACCATCCAGATTGAACAGCAAAATAGCTATGAAGTAATCCAATAAACAATGGAATTCCGAAGTTATAAATTTGTTTCATTCTAATTCCATTAAGTAGGTCTCCTTGAGTATATCCAAGCTTTCTTAAGATCGTATAATTTGATTTTTCATCTTCACCTTCATCCATTTGTTTGAAGTAAAGAATACATCCTGACGTAATCAGAAAGGTTAATCCTAAAAATCCAACGATAAACATCGCTAACCCCATTGTCCTCTTTTGACCGTTTGCCATAGCTAGTTGTGAATCATGTCCTTCATTCTGGTCAAACCCCAGCTTTTGAAAAAGGTCATTAGCTCTTTGTATATTACTCTCATCATTAATATTTAACCCGATATAAATAGAAGCTTCTCTTTGAATTTCCTGTTCAAGATCCTGTTTTAAACGCTTAAAAGTAGAGTCGTCAACAACTGCGGTAGGTATTCCACCACTGGTAAAATACCATGAAATAGGATAATGTCTTTTTATTCCTATAAGCTTTTGGGAAATGACCTCATTTTTTCCCTTCAGTTCAATTTGACCGGAGTTTTTCATTTTCATAAACTTTTGCAGAAAATCATTATAGCCAGTAAAAAGAGTTTCATCTGCTGCAACATCAATATCCTTAAGTGCTTTCTCACTAATAACAGGCATTGGCATAGCGCTTGGCTGATAATTTAACCCTTCTAATTTAGCGTCTAAAATATTTGATAGGTTCGTATTGACTTGAAGAACCTCAATTTTCTTTTCCTTATATGCTATATTAGCTGCTTCTAATTCGCCTTTAAAAGTATTTGCATCTTCAACATTTGTTATAGCAAAGTCGTCCGGAACACTATTTTGTGCTTGCTTTTCAGCTGAATAATAGGAGATATAACTGAGGGATAGCAAGCCAATGGCTAGAGCTGAAACGGTTGTGATAATAGTTAGTAAAAGAGCATTAGACTTCATACGAAACATAATGGAGGAAAGAGACAATACCTCATTAATATTTAAATATCCGCCTTTTTTCTTTCGAATAATGTTTGCAATAAAGCGAACAGAGCCTTTATAAAATAGGTATGTTCCGATAATAACGGAAGCTAAGATAAAGGTCATGGCAAAAAATAATTCATTAACCGTTGCAAAATCTCCGCCAAATAATTTAGAAGACACATAATAGCCTAGTATAATAAGAGCTAATCCCAAAACTCCAATAATGGTTTCTATAACTGATATTTTCTTCACTTTTCCTTCTGTTGTAGAAGTTACTCGAAAAAGAGAGAGAATGCTTTGCTTCTTAATAAATAAGGAATTCATTCCGATGATTAGCAGATAGATTGCCACAAATATAAAAATTGTTTGGACAAGTGCTTGCCAAGAAAAATGCATGGTAGCAATCTCATCAACAGCTGTTGTTTTATATAAAATCATGGTAATAAGCTTTGAAAAGGAAAAGCCGATAAAGATACCTATAGATAAAGAGCCGAAATAGAGAATAAGATTTTCTGTACTTAGAATCCGAAAGATTTCAGCTTTTGTCATCCCAATCAATTGAAATAGTCCAATTTCTTTACTACGTCTTTTGATAAAAATGTTGTTTGCGTATAAAAGGAAGATACTCACAATTGCAACAAGTAAAATGGATGCTGTTTTAACAGCTGCTGCTCCTTTTACTGTACCTTTTGCTTCATCCATAGAGGGATCATATTGCAAGGTAACGAAAGCAAAATAAAGAGCAACACTAAAAATCAAAGCAAACGCATAGAGATAATAGTTCTTAAGATTTTTCTTTAAGCTTCTAAATATAAGCTGATTAGTGGTCATATTTTACACCACCTAATACACCTTGAGTTTTGATAATATCCTGGAAGAAGCGCTGTCGATCTTGCGCACCTTTATTTAATTGAGTATAAATTTGTCCATCTTTTATAAAAATCACTCGATTACAGAAGCTTGCCGCAGTTGGGTCATGTGTAACCATCAAAATGGTAGATTGGCGGTTTTGATTTAATTCACTTAATTTATGCAATAAATCTGAAGCGGATTTTGAATCAAGAGCTCCTGTAGGCTCATCTGCAAAAATAATACTCGGCTCATGAATAAACGCCCTTGCTGCAGATGTTCGTTGTTTTTGTCCACCGGATATTTCATTTGGATATTTATCTTTTAGATCATAAATGCCTAAGGCAGTAGCCAATTCTTGAAACTTTTGATCAGCTTCTTTTTTAGGTGTTTTTGTGATTGATAGTGGAAGAAGAATGTTTTCTTTCACAGTAAGAGTATCTAACAGGTTATAATCTTGAAAGATAAACCCTAAATGATTTTTTCGAAATTGGGCAAGTTGTTTATCTTTAAGCTTTGTCATTTCGTTGCCTTGGATCATAATAGAACCACTACTGACTCGGTCAATGGAGGAGAGGACATTCAGCAGCGTGGTTTTTCCTGAACCGGACGCCCCCATAATACTAACAAACTCACCTTGTTTAATTGTGATATCTATTCCCTTTAAAACCTCTTGTTTATTAAACTTATTGCCAAAGCTTTTATGGATTTTTGTTGCTTCTAAAATATTCATCATGGAAAAACTCCCTTTCATTACGAATTGATCTTTAGCTTTCATCTAACTTCATTATAAAAAAGGATGATCAGCTTTTCCCTCGATTGTTCTAACAAAATAGAAGAGCATGTGACAATGTTGTCACATGCTCATTACATTCACAAAGTCATTGCTTTTTGGAAAGGTAAGTATAATGGTTGTTCCTACGCCTAGCTCAGATTGGATGGTAATCTCAATTAACAATGGTTTAGCTACTTTTTTTGCGAGATACAGTCCCATTCCTGTGGCTGATTGGTCATCATGATTGGTTGTAGAGGTAAAGCCTTTATCGAATATACGAGGGAGATCTTTCGCATCTATTCCTCGCCCAAAGTCTTGTATTTGTAAGTATGTATGTTCATCTTGCTGATAGCTTTTAATATAAATATCAGAGTGATCACTATATTTAACAGCATTTGTTAAAAGCTGTCTTACAATGAAAGCAAGCCATTTTGTATCGCTTAATACTTCTGTTTTTTGAAGATCGATATCAAAACCAATTCCTTTTTGAATACACCAAGATTGTAAGGTTTTTAGTTCCTGAAACATCAAAGCTTCTAAATCTGTTTTTTCTATTAGTAAATCATTTTCAATAAAAAGCAATCGTTTTTGATGAAGCTGCTGATCAAGAAGTAAGTGAATTCGAAGCCACTCATAGGTTATCTGCGATTTCAGTGTATCATCTTCTATTTTTTCAACCATTAAATGCATGGCTGTTAGAGGGGTTTTCACTTCATGAATCCATGATAATAAATCATCTTTTTCCTGCTCTAATTTCACTTGATTTTGTGAGGCGATCGTTTTTAAGTAGTCTATTTGCTCAATAAAACTACTTTCTATCATCTGCTCAAACGGACTATCAGGCTTTATTAAGCGAGTTAAATCAAAATCTTTTTCCCGTTCCTGTAAAGCTTTATAAAACTTAGTTTCTTTTTGATAACGAAAAGCAAGGAAAAAGAGTAAAATAAGGGTCATAAGAAAGGTTACATACACTATAGATGATAGTGAAATTTTCGGATCAATATAGGCAATAAAAAGCAGAAGAAGGAGTTGGAAAATAAAAAAGACGATCCAGCTTCGTCGTTCCAGAAGATATGTTTTTACCATGTTTATACCTCTTCTACGGCCATATAGCCTTGTCCGACTTTGGTTTCAATGAAGCTTCCTAATGAAATCTCATCCAACCGTTTTCGCAAACGGTTTACATTAACAGTTAATGTATTATCACTAACAAAACGCTTATCATCCCACAGCTGATTGATCATTTTTTCCCGGCTAACAATTTTATTTTTATGGTCAATTAATATTTTTAAAATAAACATTTCATTTTTTGTTAGTTCTATAGAGCCAACATGGTTGGAAACAATATTTCTTTCTAAGTCTACTGTGGCACTGCACCATGTTTTCACTGTTAGCTGTTCACTGCTATAGTCATATACTCTGCGAAGAATGGCTTGAATTTTAGCGATAAGAACGTCAAAGTGAAAGGGCTTTTGAATGAAGTCATCGGCACCAAGCTGCATAGACATCACCATATCAGTAGGGTGATCTCTTGAAGAGAGAAAAATAATAGGAACATTTGATCGAGATCTAATCATTCGGCACCAATGAAATCCGTCAAATTTAGGAAGCTGTATATCAATGATGACGAGTTCTGGATTAATAGAAATGAACTCCTCCATGACCTTGCTAAAATCCGTAATCCCATGCACATCATAAGACCAGCCGGTTAATCGGTCTTTTACTTCGTTAAACAGGGTCATATCATCTTCAATAACTAAAAGTTTAAACAAAATTTTCACCACACTACTAGTTTAATTTCTCTTTTTTTCTTAATTTTTTTATAGCTAGAATAACTAAAGTGATATAACCAATGATCAGTCCATATCCAATTACGATAATGAGCAGAGGTACATAATCAGGTGTAGTTCCTGAATCGGTTGACATTGCCGCCAAGAACAAAGGCATAATTGGCAACATAATCATACCAGGACCTGTACTAACGAGTAGCAACCCACCAGGAATTAAAACAAGCCATGGCCAGATTGTTCTTGATGTTTTTTCTGAAGGTGGACTTGCAGTTGGTCTGGAATTTTGGATGTTAGTGTCCCTTTTAAAAACATGAAATTCTTTAATTGCATCAAAGGAACGCTTCATTGCCCAAATTGCACCAAGAACGATCACAAGTGCAATGGTAAGGTAAAAGAGAGAAAAGAAATGAAATACACCTGATTGCTTAAATTTCATTAAAAATAAAAAAATGAAACCTGGAAGGGCATTGACGAGGAATAATGCTCCACCTATTAAAACAAACCATGCCAATAAAGGAGGTTTTTTTTCTGTACTCATCGTATTTTCCTCTTTCAAAAGATCCTTTTTATTACTATTATAGAATAACCTTTTGGAAAAATATACCGTAATAGATGAGGGGGTACAGATATATTGTGACAGGAGCTTAAGAAGTTAGATAATCACTCACGAGCATAGAATTCGTGAGTGATTTCTAGAATAAGTATTAAACGCCAGGGAACCAACCTGGTGTATTGATAATCGCGTTCCATAGTGGGTCAGGAATAACGAGTTCTTCTTGTTTATCTTTATTTATTTCTGTAACAATTTCGTCCTCTTTTCCTTCTGACACCTTTTGAACCCAATCAGGATCAATAATAAGCTCTCTTCCTAATGCAAGAAGAGGTACCCCTGTTTCAAAGGCTTTACGAGCATCTTCAGCAGAGTAGATAGATCCTACACCAATTAGTGGTACACGATCATTAATTGTTTCCTGAAGATAAGAGATTCTAGTTTTTGTTAGATCTTCCACACCTCTTCTAGGTGTTGAGAAGAAATCAAATAGTGATACATGTAAATAATCAAGACCTTTATTTGATAAAGCATCTACAAGTGCTAGAGTTTCATCCATTGTGATACCAGGCGTTTCTGGTTCTTCCGGTGAAAAACGGTAGCCAACAATAAAAGGTTCTTTAGCATGTTCTAAAACAACCTTTTTAACTGTATCAACTACTTCTAAAGGAAAAGTCATTCGTTTTTCAAGGCTACCACCAAATCGATCTTCACGTCTATTCGAGTGTGGAGAGAAAAACTGTTGAATTAAGTAACCATTAGCCCCATGAATTTCTACTCCATCGAAGCCCGCTTCAATCGCACGACGTGTTGCTTCGCCAAAGGCTTGAATGATATCCTCAACCTCTGCTTCCGTTAAGGCTCTTGGCTTCTTGTCAGGTTCTTCTGTTGATACCCCACTGTTTTCAGCAGGAATATCACTTGCACTAACTATTTCACCATTAGGCACTAACTCCGGGGGACACATTCTTCCGCCATGAAAAATTTGCAAAACAGCTTTAGCACCTTGCTCTTTGATTCTTGTTGCTAGCTTTTCTAAGCTCGGAATCATTTCGTCTTTATCTGCACCAAATTCACCATGAAATCCTTTGCCATTAGGTGTAATGTAGGCACAAGCAGTAATGACCATACTTACTCCTTTAGAGCGGCGTGCATAGTAATTTACTTCTTCTTCAGTTACAGTTCCATCCTGGTGAGAAGAGAAGTTTGTCATTGGAGCCATGATGAGACGGTTTTTTAATTCTATTCCATTAGGTAATGTATATGTAGATAAAAAGTTGTTACTCAATTGTATCTTCCTCCTTGTTTTGGTGTACTTGTTATAGTAAGAAAATGATCTACATTTGTACATAAATATGCTTAGCAAATGTGTTAGGGTTTATGAAAAAAGATTGATAATTTTATGGAGGGGAGGAAGGAAGATAAATAAAAATAAAAAGACACCGCAATACTTTGCAATGTCTTTTTCCCTTTAATTAAATTTCAATATCTACACCGATGCTGTCAATTCTACCAGAATCGCGAATAAACGCTGCAACTGCTTGGTGATCTTCGTTAGCTGCATACGCATCAAGAGCTGCTTGATCTTCAAAACGGACCATTAATACAATTTGATATTCTTTGCTTTTCTCAGCAAGATTAAGACCTGCATGAATTTCAACAATCCCAGTTAACACATTCTTTAATGCTGTAAAACGACTAATAATCTCTTGATATTGTTCTTGTGTTGTTGTTTCTTCGAATTTAATAAGCACAGTACGTTGAATCATGTGAGTTTCTCTCCATTTCAATGACTTTTCTGTATCGTATTTAACCAACTAACTAAGCGGCAATTTCTATCTCATTTTACATTTTGTGTTATTGGATATCAAATATGAAGTTATAGAAAAGAAGTGAATCTTTCATTAATTCATGATCGTAATACGAGTGAGTATAACAGTTGAGAAAAGCAAACAAAAAATGGAGAAGAGTGTGGTCTTGAATGGATCTAAACAAACAGGTCAAATTATTTGATAAGCAAGCAAATAAGTATGCAAAGCGCTTAAGGCAAAATACAAGTGATCAAAAAATGAGGAAAAGGCTGCTTTCATCCGCAAAAGGACATATTCTAGAAGTCTCAGTTGGAGCAGGTGCAAATTTTAACTATTATCCTAAAGATTCAAAAGTAACTGCTGTAGACTTTAGTCCCTTAATGATTGAAAAGGCAAAAGAGGAAGCAAGACATCATAAGCTTCATGTAGAGTATATAGTTGGTAATGTAGAAGAAGTCATTTTACCCGAGCGTGCATTTGATACAGTAGTATCCACACTCTCATTATGCTCTTATCCCAATCCTGAAAAGGTACTGCAATTGTTGAATTTTTGGTGTAAAGAAGACGGTCAAATACTACTATTAGAACATGGCATTAGTTCGAATTCTGTTTTTTCATGGCTACAAAACAGAACAGATTTCTTTTTTGCAAAAAGCATAGGTTGCCATATAAACCGAGATATTTTACACATATTAAAGCAATCGCCATTGCATATAAAAAAGATGGATAGCTATATGTTGGGGTCTGTTCACCTTATTTGGGCAACACCACAGTAAAAAATCCCGAGGCTAATAACCTCGAGACTAGTAAAGAAATTGAGTTGCTTGTTAGGAAGTAAATGCTACTAATAACTGGCAACAGCAGTTGGGTTCATAGCAGAAGAATTTTTTAATAAATTATAAGTCATACACATCGGTTTATTTGTTCGTGGATCTTTGCCAATTTCAGCATCAATGTTAAAAACATCCCTTAACACATCATGTGTGATAACTTCCTCACAATTACCGGCTTTAATGACCTGACCGTCCTTTAATGCGATGATATAGTCAGCAAAGCGTGCAGCTTGGTTTAAGTCATGCAAAACCATAACAATTGTGTGCTCTTGCTCTTTATTTAACTTTTGAAGAAGCTCTAATACTTCCAATTGGTGAGCCATATCTAAATATGTAGTTGGTTCATCTAAAAAGATGATGTCTGTTTTCTGAGCAAGGGCCATAGCAATCCACACACGCTGACGTTGCCCACCTGATAGCGCATCGACTGGTCGGAACTTAAAGTCAATCGTTCCTGTCACATCAAGTGCCCAATCAATGACTTCATAATCTTTCTTTGTTAAACGCCCAAAACCTTTTTGATAAGGAAAGCGTCCATAAGAAACAAGTTCACCAACTGTTAAACCGCTTGCACTTTCAGGTGTTTGGGGGAGAATGGCCATCTTCTTTGCAAGAAGCTTGGTGTTTTCCTTGGAAATATCTTCTCCATCTAATATGACAGTACCGGATTGATGCGGAATGATTCTTGTAATGGCTTTTAATAAAGTAGATTTTCCACAACCGTTTGAACCAATAATCGTTGTTATTTTCTTATCTGGAATTTCTACACTTAAATCTTTAACAATCAGTCGTTCACCATAGCCAATTTCTAAGTTATTTGTATATAGGCGAGCCATTAATAACCCTCCATTTATTCATTTTCAACTTACAAATGAAAATGATTCTCAATATCGTTAGTTTGATTCTATAATTCATATGTTCTAATGTCAATACAATAAACAATATTGTAAAAATTAACGAATCATAGTATAGTTAAATGAGAATGATAATCATTAATAGGAATTCAAGCTAAGGAGTGAATAGAATGGACTCACAGGAACTGTTTGATGTAACTGTTATTGGGGGAGGACCAGCAGGACTTTACTCAGCCTTTTATAGTGGATTAAGAGAAATGAAAACAAAAATCATTGAATTTCAGCCACACTTAGGCGGGAAAATTCATGTTTATCCGGAAAAAATGATCTGGGACGTTGGGGGACAAACCCCAATTCTTGGAGAAAAGTTAATTCAACAGCTTGTCCAGCAAGGCTTAACCTTTGATCCAACAGTTGTATTAAATGAAAAAGTGGAGTCCATCTCACGTACTGAAGAAGGAATCTTTATTTTACATACATCTTCAGGGGAAAAGCATTATTCCAAAACAGTGATTGTTGCTGTTGGCAGTGGAATACTAAATCCTCAAAAGCTTGAAATTGAAGGTGCTGAAAAATTTGAGGTATCTAACTTACATTACACAGTAAAATCCTTAAAACGTTTTAAAAATAAAAAGGTCATTATATCTGGTGGAGGGAACTCAGCAATTGACTGGGCAAACGAATTAGAACCAATAGCTGAAAAAGTAATCTTAACTTACCGAAAAGGGGAGTTAA